>QHZB01000020.1 GCA_003224525.1 Acidobacteriota bacterium
CGACACCGAAGGTTATCGGCTGGGCGTTCCGCTGGTCGCCGGGCACAGCCACGGCAAGGCCGTCAATATCACTATCCCCATCGAAGAAGGCGAGCGCTACCGCATGGGCACGTTGAAGATCGTCAGCGCCGATCCGGACAAAGCCCTGTCCCTCAAGGTCGATGCGCTAAAAGGTGCTTTCCCTCTTAAACAGGGTGACATTTTCTCCACTGAAAAAGTTCGCAAGGCCCTGGAAGCCTACGGCAAAATTTACGGCGAATACGGATTCATCGATTTCACTCCCGAGCCGGACACGGAAATCGACGAAGATAAGAAAATCATCAACCTGACGCTGAAGTTCGACGAACAGAAGCAGTATTTCGTCAGGCGCATCGACTTCAGCGGGAACACCACCACCCGCGACAAAGTAATTCGCCGCGAATTGGCGATTGATGAAGGCCAGCTCTTCAACAAGCGCTTGTGGGAGATGAGCATCCTCCGCCTCAATCAACTCGACTACTTCGACAAGATCGAAGCGGACAAGGCTGCGGAGATCAAACGCAACAATAAAGATGGTACGGTGGACATCAACCTCAAGCTAAAGGAAAAGGGCAAACAGTCGATCGGCTTGCAGGGCGGTGTCAGCGGCCTGGCCGGCAGCTTCATCGGCCTCACGTATCAGACCAACAACTTCCTGGGGCTTGGCGAAACTTTGACTTTCTCGGCGCAGTTCGGCGATCTCTCGCGCAGCTTCCTTTTCGGATTCACCGAGCCCTATCTCTTTGACCGGCCTATCTCCTCGGGTTTCACGATTTTTTCCAGCCGCTACAAATTTGACCAGGCCAGACAGGCGGCGCTCTTCAGCGGGCAGGCCGTCAGCATCAATCCCCAATTCGTTCAGAATTACAACCAGGACAGCACCGGCTTCACGGTCTTTGCCAGCTACCCGGTTCGAAAACTCTCTTTCACTCGCGTCGCGCTGAATTACGGCCTCACCCGGACCAACATTACTGCTTTTAACGATGCGTCCAAACTGTTGTTTACCCAGGTGCAGTTCCGCAGCATCGCCGGTCCGAGCGCGCTGAACGGAATCGTTTCGAGCACCATCATGCCCTCGATCAGCTATAACACCGTCAACAATCCAATAAATGCCACGGGAGGCAAGAGCTACTACTATTCGCTCGCGTTCTCCGGTGGCCCGCTCGGCGGCAACGTCAATAGCATCACCAACGTTTTTGATTGGAAGTACTACCATCCCGTGAACAAGCGCCGCAACGTTTTGGGTTTTCACGCTTCTGGTGCGTTCATCACCGGTTACGGCGGGGGGGAACCGCCTCCGTACAGCCGCTTCTATATGGGCGGTGAATCGGACATCCGCGGTTTCGACATTCGCTCGATTACCCCGGTCACCTTTATTCCGGTCGCGTCGGCACAGCAGTTCACCTTCAGCTGCAACACCTGTCTTGACGGGTCTGGTCGGCCGTCCCCGCGAACGGTTAGCGTGCCGGTGCTCGGCTATACCATCACTTTTCCTGGAGGCGACACGCAGGGGTTTGGAAATGTCGAGTACCGCATCCCCATCGTGGGCAGCACGGTGCAAGCCGTGTTGTTTTTTGACGGCGGCACCAACGGCATCCTTCGCAAGAATGCCTTGCAGCTTGACAAGACGGGTTTCACCAACCTGACAACTCAATTTCCAACTGTTCAGCAGGATATACACCTGAGCCGGCAGCTCGGCATTGCACCGGGAACGAATTTTCGCTTGCGCGGTTCGACGGGCATCGAGTTCGTCGTGCAGTTGCCCATCATTCAGGCGCCCTTCCGGGTCTACTACGCCTACAATATCCATCGTTTGCATTCCCAGCTTTTGGCACCCCCTGATTTCATCGAGGCTAGCGAGATTTGTGATCCGTCTCTGGGGGACAAGTCCTGCACGCTCGGCCGCCTCCCCGCCACGCTGCCGCCGGACGTGTGGAAGTTCCAGGTTAGGCCGACGCTCGATCAGCTTCTGAGGAATCCGGGGAGTCTCAACTATTTCGAGCCGGCGCGGACGTTCCGCTTCACCGTCAGCCGGACCTTCTAGGGAGCGTGGATGATTGTGGTTTGCGGAAAGACTTGGGAATTCAGCAGCGCAGCAGACGCGGAACACTCGCAAAGCGCGCAAGTGTGGGGGAGACAGTGGTTATGAAGTGGCATAAGAGTGCGAGAAACATCCTGCTGGCGACGGCCTTGGCCAGCCTTTGGGGCAGCGGGTGCGGCAGCAGCAGCACTGCCAATCAGGTACTTGTTTCGGTCACGGGCCAGTTCTCTGTGATGGTGCCGACGCAATCGCAGACGATCACCGCCACGGTCACCGGCGCGACCGACGTGTCTGCAACGTTCGCGTGCACCTATACCACCACTCCAAATCCCACGACCGCCGTTCCCAGCCCCACGCCCTCTGCCGCCGTGGCATGCACGCCCGCGGTTGGTGTTCTTTCCAACATCAAGAATACCAGCACCACGGTCGCCTCCACCGCCACTTTCACCGCCCCGTCGGTCTTTCCGGATCAGAAAAATCTTCCCAACGTGATCGTCACCATCACGGCAACCTCCAACGCCGACAAGAAGAAGACGGGCAAGTTCAGCTTTACCTTCGATTCCGGTATTCGCATCACGCTTACGCCCGCAACTGCCACTCTGGGCACCGGTGAGACGCAACTCTTTCTCGCGAAGGATTTCAATGGCAATGTTATCTCGCCCGATCAACTTACCTGGGGCGTGACTTTCGAATCCACGGCGAAAACGAGCAGTGCCGATTGCAGCACCGGGAGCAACAGTTGCGGCTCGATCGGTAAGACGACCGGACTTTACAGCGCGCCCACGGCCGTGCCCACGGCGGCCCCAGCTTCGACAACCACGCCCGTGAATGCCGCCGGGATCGTCACGGTGTACGCTTTCTCGAACGTCGACAATGCCCGCATCGCCCAGGCCGCCGTCACCGTGGTCAAGGCAGGTGACATTACTTTCAGCGGATTTTCCCCAACCGTTGCGCCTCAGGGCGGCTTGCAACAGGACATCTTCCTCGCCGCCACCAACGCCACTTCGCAGATCGGCGTGACAATGGACCCCACCGACTCGAAGTGTACCCAAGTTCCAAGTAACATTCAGCATTTCATCACCTTCGATCCCGCGCAGATCAAGGTTGTTTTCGCACCGGGCACGACTTCCGCCTCCATCGGAGCTCGCGTTCGCTTGAACTCGGCGCAGCATCCGGACCAATTGAAGATCCCAGGGTTCTACCAGGTGCAGGTCACCAGCAGCAACACTTCGATTAACGTTACAACCAATCCTCCCAATGCCACGTTTTGCCTGCAAATACAGCCCGTTCGGCCCACCATCGTCGGCAGCTCCCCGGACAATTTCCAAGAGTCCACGCTGGGTCAGACCACCGGCGTGCCGTTTGTAATCGACGGAGGATTTTTCGGTCCTGTTGATTCGCCTACCGTCGCCGCTAATTTTGACGAACAACCCCTGCTTGCCAATTCTTCGTCATCCCCCTCTCCGGTTCCGTCGCCGCGGCGGATTAACAGCTTCTTGCCCGCCGCAGCCGCCAGCGGAAACTTTGCCGGGCTTTTTCCGGTGAGCGTGACTTACACGACTTCCCCTGCCCCGTTTACGGCCCCAAATCCCGCCAGCGCTTTCAGCAACATGGCGGTGATCCCGGACTACGGCGGTTCGAATCCGCCTTTCGACGTCGTCAGCAAGAGCGCGTTGACTTTGAAACCAGTGCCGCCGCCGGCTCCGCCAAACCCGCCAAAAATATACCTTGGACCCGCCACCCCGTTGATTTCCTTTGGCGCGAATTCCGCGCCTAGCAGCGTTGCGATGGACCCGGCGGATGGCTTGGCCATCGTAACCTTGGCGGGCGTGAATTCGAACAATGTCCAATTCATCGGTCTGACCGGCTCAGCGCCTGCGGTGACCAACCAATTTTCCTCTGGCGGAAATGTTGCTACCGGAGTGGCTGTGGACGACCAGCTCACTCTACTGACTCCACCGCAGTCCAACGTTGCCGCGGTCGTGAATTACGCGAGTAAGTCGCTTTCCATTCTCGCGGTTCCCGCGGGCGCGACGGTTGCAACCGTGGATCTGAGCTGCGTGATTCCTCAATCCGACCCTACCTGCCAGGCAACCGTGGAGCCGTTCCCCTACTCCGTCGGCATCGATCCATTTTCGCATCGAGCCGTTGTGGCGTTTGCTTCCACAAACATCGGACTCATCGTCAACTTGAACAACGACCCTAATGTGACGGCGAAGCTCAAGTGTCTCCCAAGCGCCACGAACATCATTTGGACGCTGCCCTACTGCCCCATCGACTACGTTACGTTGAATACTGGAGCCAATCCGCAGGTCGCATTTGAGCCCGGCGCGCGCCTGGTTTATGTGACTCCGGGAGGAGCGGGCCTGCTTTCTGCCGTGGACTTGGCCAATCCATCTGCCGGGTCCGTCGCTATTGCCAGCGCTACGCGCGTCTCCAACGTTGTCACCATAACGACCTCTGCCTCTCACAATCTCAATCCCGGCAATCCGGGCACCGTGCTCATCAGCGGCTTGCCTGCGGGAAGCACGAACAAAACCGATTTCAACGGATCTTTTTCCGTCGGCCAAGTTCTCGATGCCACTCACTTTCAGTATTTCCAGGCCGACAAAGACGATACCTCCACTTGCACCACCGGCTGTGTCGCCAGTTCTGGAACTCCATTTCTGACCTACTCCATCTCCCCCTCGATTGTGGGCATTGCCATCAATCCAATCACGCGGAGCGCCGTTCTCGCCGACCCCAATGCCACGTCCATCCAGATTTCTTTCATCGATCCGAAGACCCAATCCGTTACTGCGATGTCGCTCTTTTCCGAAGAAACCGGCCCGGCAAGCACTGGCGTTCCGGAACTCGGCGCGGCGGAAGTGGCCTTTCAGCCCTTCACCAATACCGCGGTCTCTTTCAATCCCAAAACCAACGAAGTCTCGCTGCTCGATCCTTCCCTCTCGCAGCGTCCCGCCATCGTCACTACCGGCCAGAACGGCCTCGCTTGCTTTACCGGAGCGGGAGTGCTGGTAAGTTGCACTTCCACCAATCCTGTTCCGACACTCACCATTTTCGGAGCCATCGCCGTGGATCCCATCAGCAATCTCGTGCTGACGCTGAACTCGGGCAGCGGCACACTCACGGGCTTTAAACTTGGCACCATTAAGCCCGTCCACATCGAACGCGTGCTGACTCCGGCTATCGACGGCGCGACGGTCGGCACTCCGGCGAGCTTCAGCCCTGCGGCGAAAATCACCTTGGGCGCCACGCCCCAGCCCGTCGGTCCTGTGAGAATTCTTGGCTCGGGTTTCAGTGCCACTCCCGTGCAAGTTCGGCTGGATGGCATTGATGTTTCCACTTTTGGTGCTACCGTCACTCCCAACGGCAGCCAAGAACTCGACGTTACGTTCCCGGCTTTCATCCCCGGCACGAACCCCCCGGCGCCAGTTTTTCCTGCTCCCCGCCACTATGCACTGGATGTCGTCACCTCCGCGCCCACTGGCTTGAATCATTCAAACGGCGTGGATTTCACCGTTATCGAAGAAATTCCGTTGGATCCCTGCAACGTGTCCACCACCTCGCCGAACGGCACCCCGGCCGCTCCCGGAGGCGTCGCCATCGATGAAGTCAATAGTCTCGCAGTGGTCACCAACACCGGCTCGGGTTGCAACCAGGTTTCCGTCTTCAGCCTGAACCCCGCGAACATTTTCAATCAGACCGTCAAGACCATCGCCACTGGCGGAGCGCCCACTGGGGTCGCCGTTCTTCCCAGGCTTGCCTATACCGGCCAGGCCGCTTCCACCGCAGGCGTCGCTGTCGTGACCAACAATTCTTCCAATACCGTCTCCGTTCTCGACCTGGTCAACGCCGTTCCGGTCAAGGACGCTTCCGGAGCAGCCCTCAGTGTGAATGTCGGCACCGCTCCCAGCGGCGTGGCCATCGATCAGGAAACGAACCTTGCGGTTATCGCCAACACCGGTTCGAACACCGTTTCCACGATCGACCTCACCCCGCTAACCGCCACTCCTATCGGCGCTCTTGCACCCACCAGCGTGGCTGTCGACCAGAACCCCATTGCCGTCGCCATTGATCCCGATCGCGGCACCAACGGCCGTGGCCTCGCCGTCGTGACCTGCCTCGTGCTCAACGGCACCTCCTCCCCGTTGGGTGCTCTGGACGCCGTTGACATCGGCTTGTCCACACCGGTCAAATCCACTTCCGCACCAACGTCCTTCCTCTCCTCTACGCCGACCGGTGTGGTCTTTGATCCTTCGGTCACTCCGGCGCTCTTTTACGCGGTTTCCACCCAGGGCAACGTGATCACCGCATTCAATCCGGACTCCGGCACCACGCAGACGATCAAGGTCGGGATCAATCCCAACGCCATTGCTTACAATTTCCAAACCGGCACGATCCTCACGGTGAATTCGCTGAGCAATACGATCTCGATCGTGGATTCGCAAACCTTCACGACCAAGGCAACTCTCGGTATTGGCGCGGCTTCTAAATTTGCCGCGGCCATCCAGACCCTTACGAACCTGGTGGTCATCGCCGATCAGGCCAACAACCGGGTGATCCTGTTTCCGTTGCCGAAATAAGCGGTGGACTGGAAGAGCTCACTGCCTGGGCAATCTTGCTTTCTGATTGCGGCAAGCAAACCGCGTCGGCTATACTTTAAAGTTTGCAATACACTCGTAATGCCCTCTGGGAGCGGAATCAGTTTTAAGCCAAGCTGACTTGGCGCGGGTTCGCCCCGGTTTTTCCGCGGCGGACCAAAACAAGGAGAATAAAGTGAATTCTAGATTGTTGACCGCTTTGCGGTCACGGAATACGTTGACCGCTTTGCGGTCACGAAATGTGTTGACTCGTACAGCTGCCCTCGCCGGCGCGTGCATTTTGAGCGCCGCGGCCGCCTGGGCACAGGCGCCCGCCGCGGCCGGATCGGCCGCATCGAGCAAGGTTGGCGTCATCAACATTCGCCAGGCCATCGTCACCACCGCGGAGGGCAAGGTGGCATCCGCGGAGTTGCAATCGCAGTTCGCTTCGCGCCAGAACGAAATCGAGAATCTGAACAAGCAGATCAGTGACCTGCAGCAGCGTCTTCAGGCCGGCGCGAACAAGCTGAGCCAGGAAGAAGAAGCCCGCCTT
>QHZB01000021.1 GCA_003224525.1 Acidobacteriota bacterium
ATCGCTTTCGAGGCCAACGGTGCGGACCGGATCGCGTGGATATGATCGTTGGGTCGTGACAACAAGCCGCTCGGTCTACGGTGACGGTCGCCACAACCGCGGGCTGATCGCACTGTTCGTGGTGATTATCCACAGTTGCTCGGCTGCACGTGGGAGGCGGAGTCTGTGCACGCGCCGGTTCTGTGGCAGAATGCGGTCGTGCTCCAAAAACTGACCGAGCGCAAAGAATGGAAGTTCTTCGGCGTCCTACCGAAGGCGGACCCCGGCCTCGCCGTCGCTTGGTGGACGGTCCTCCTGCTGAGAGGGATACTGCCGGCGGCTTTCGCGATCGCGATGGGCGTGCTAGTTGGCGCCGTGCAGCGCGGCAATCCTCTCGCCGGTCCATTGGCGTTTACCGGCGCGATCTTCGTGCTGCTTCAAGTTCTCAGTCCGATTCATCAGGCGCTCAGCGCCAACCTGGGCGACCGCACTGCCGCATGGCTCTACGACCGACTCACCGAGGCCTGCGTGCGCCCGCCGGGCATGGGGCACCTCGAGGATCCGAAGCTCACGAATGACCTCACAGTGGCGCGCGACTTCGACCTCGGAATGACCGGCCCGCCGCTATCGATCTCCATGGATTTCATCGCCAGCGGAATGGTTGAGATGATCGGCGGCGTGGCGTGCGCAGTGATCCTCGCGAGATACGCGTGGTGGGCACCGATCGTGCTTGCGGGCGCGTGGCTGGCAACGCACTGGCTGCTGCGCGAGAGCGCGATCTGGCATGACCGCAACACGGAGGAGGTGCGCGCCGCGCAACGCGATGCCGACTATTCCTACCGGCTGGCGGTGGACCCGCCCGCGAGCAAGGAGCTGCGACTGTTCGGCCTCTCCGGTTGGACGATCGACCGCTTCGTCGCCAGGCGCACTCTTCTGCACGAGCTGCAATACGCCGCCACACGATTGCGCGAACGACCTGTTATCTGGAGCATGCTTCTGGTCACGTCTGCGAACGTGCTGGTGATTTGGTTACTGGCGAATGCCGTCGACACTGGCCGCATCAGCCTCGGGGAAGCCGTCGTCTACGTGCAGAGCGCGGTGGGAGTGTCGATGATTGCGTTCGGCGGATTCAGTTGGGCGCTTGACGGAGCCGCTGCTCCCGTCGCTGCGGTGTTGCGACTGGAGCTGGCGATGCGTCCGGCCGGCGAGGTGCGCTCGGGCAATCGCCGCGCGGACGCGACACCTGCGCGTGAAATTCGCCTCCGCGATGTCACGTTCGCCTACCCTGCGGGCGCGCCCGTGCTGGAGCATTTCGATCTCACCATTCCCGCCGGCTCCTCGCTGGCCATCGTGGGACAGAACGGCGCTGGCAAGACGACGATCGCAAAGCTATTGTGCCGGTTGTACGATCCGCAATCCGGTGCGATCGAGATAGACGGCATCGACCTTCGCGAGTTCGATCTCGCGTCGTGGCGCTCGCGCGCTGCAGCCGTGTTCCAAGACTTTATCCGCCTGGAACTGCCGCTGCGCGACAACGTGGCCCCGGCAGGCGCGCCAGACGACATCGTGCGCGCGGCTCTGGAGGCGGCGGGCGCGATGAAGTTAGCCACCCTGGACACCGTGCTTGCCCGCGGGTATGACGGCGGCACCGACCTTTCGGGCGGTCAATGGCAGCGCATCGCACTCGCCCGAGCGCTGGCGGCCGTCACCATGGGCGCCAGCGTAGTGTTGCTGGACGAGCCGACCGCGCAGCTCGACGTGCGCGGCGAAGCGGAGATTTTCGATCGTTTGCTCACCGTGACGAGGCATTGCACGACCATCCTGATCTCGCATCGCTTTTCTACGGTCCGCCATGCCGATCGCATCTGCGTGCTCGAGCACGGCCGGGTCATCGAGCTCGGCACGCACGACGAGCTGATGGCGCTTGCGGGGCGGTATCGGACGATGTTCGATCTGCAGGCGCAGCGCTTCAGCGCCCCGGGCGAGGAGGAGGGCATGACGTATGACGTCCTCTCCTGATCGAGATCGCGCGATCGAACCGCTGCCTCCGGCGCTGTCGTCCATGTGGCGGCTGTGCCAACTGGGGTATCGCCACGAACCGCGCTTGATGGCCGTGGCGTTCGTGCTGTCGCAGCTGGCCGCGTTGCCCGATGCGCTCCTTGCTTTGTGGCTGATGTTGCTCGGCAAAGGCGTCCTCGAACACAGATCCGGCATGGTGGAAGGCGCGGCGATCGGGCTGGGTTTGTCGACTGCCGCGACGTGGTTTCTCCGCACCGTCAGCACGCGCGTGCAGCGCCGCTTCCGCGACAGGGTGACCATCGCGCTGGAGTCGCATGTCGCGCAACTGCAAGCATCGGTAGCAACCATCGCGCATCAGGAACGCCCGGAGTACCTCGATCGGCTGTCCATGCTGCGCAATCAGGTGTTCGTGCTCGACCACATGTACATGTCGCTGTTTTCCACACTGGGGTGGATCCTGCGGCTGGGCGTGACGATGGCGCTGCTGGCGTCGATCCACCCGGCGCTTATGCTGCTCGCGGTGTTCGCGGCCCCGACCGTGTTGACCTCGACGTGGCGGCCAGCGGTCGAACGATACGCGCAGGAGAGCGGAGCACAGAGCAATCGGCTGGCGCGCCATCTGTTCACCATCGCCACGACAGCGCCGCCCGGGAAGGAAGTGCGGGTCACCGGCATCGGGGAGCGCCTGATTACCGACCGCCGATGGGCGTGGGAGTGCTGGTACCGACCGGTGGCCGCGGCGCGATGGGGCTCGGCAATGTGGCATGCGCTGGCGTGGACGATATTTGGTTTGGCATATGTCGGCGCGATCGTGTTCGTGTCGTCCGGGCTTGGCGCGTCGGCCAGCGCGGTGCTGCTGGTGCTGGCCGCAGGTGCGCGGCTGTCGGCGTACATCGGTGCCACCGTGGGTGAGATTGGATTCCTGCGTGGATTTTGGATGGATGGCTCGCGGCGGCTCGCATGGCTCGAGGACTACGCCGCCTCCGTCGCGGCGTCGGGCGATTTGCCGGTGCCCGCCGCAGTGCGCCGCGGGATTCGGCTTGAAAACGTGTCGTTTGCCTATCCTGGCACGTCACGCGTGGTGCTGGACAACGTGTCGGTAACTCTGCCGGCGGGAGCGGTCGTGGCGATCGTCGGCGAGAATGGCGCCGGCAAGACGACGCTGGTCAAGCTGCTCGCGAAGATGTACGAGCCGACGTCTGGTTCGATTCTCGTAGACGACACGCCGCTGGCGCGCGTGCAGGCTGGCGAGTGGCGGGAGTGTCTCGCGGGAGCGTTCCAGGATTTTTTTCGCTTCGAATTTCGCGCGGGGCACACGGTCGGTTTGGGCGACGTCCCCCGGCTGGACGACGAGCCCGCGGTGCTCGCGGCTGTCGATCGCGCAGGCGCAGGCGACGTCGTTGCCCGTCTAACGTCTGGACTCAACACGCAGCTCGGTCCAACGTGGCCATCTGGAGTCGAGCTATCGTTTGGCCAGTGGCAGAAGCTCGCGCTGGCGCGTGGCTTCATGCGCGATCAGCCGCTGCTGCTGGTCCTCGACGAACCGACCGCCGCGCTGGACGCGGAGACGGAACATGCGCTGTTCGAGCGCTACTCCGCGGCCGCACGCGGCACGAGCGAGAGCGGGCGCATCACCATCCTGGTCTCACACCGTTTCTCGACGGTCCGCATGGCCGACCTCATTGTCGTTCTTGATGGCGCCCGGCTCGTGGAGGTGGGCACGCACGATGAGCTGATGGCCAAGAAAGGCAAATACTCGGAGCTGTACAGTATCCAGGCCGCCGCCTACCGCTGACCACCTGGTAGTGGTCGTGAGTCGTCTGAAGCCCACCGAGTTCCGAACGCGCGCGCGTTCTGTTTTGGACGATCGCGTCCAGAGATCCGTCCTAAAAGATCCTGACAAACGCGCCAGCAGTGACCGACCAATTACGTCCTTCGCCAGGCGAGTAGGCCTGAATTCCCATTGAGTCAAATTGCCCGCTGGAGCCAGCGACCACGAGAATGCTTTGTCCTAGGTGGATTGCGGCGGGCAATGAAGATAAGAAACTGCTTGACATCTGGAGTAGTGTTATAGTTAGCTATAACAGTATAGCGCGAGGTGTTCGTTGAGGCTGATCGATCGCAAGTGACTGGCCAGCGAATAACCCCGACCCGAGATCAGGAAGAAATGAATCTCTTAAGGAGGATGAAACATGAAATCCCTTCGTTTTGTGTGGTCCGTTGTTCTGATGTCGCTCGCCACCGTGGCTTTCGCGCAATCCGACGCGCACAAGATGGCTGAGCCCAAGGCTCCCGCGCCGAAGTCCGAGGCGCAGACTTCCTTCGATGCAATGAAAACCCTCGCGGGGGATTGGGAAGGCCCCGTAAAGACCGACATGCCGGTAGAAGCGAAAGTGGACATTAAGCCGCTGCACGTCTCGATGCGCGTGACGTCGCGCGGAAACGTCCTCGTGCACGAGTTCCAGGAAGCCGGAACACCCTTGGACCCGGCAAAGTACGACCATCCGGTCACGATGCTGTACGTCGACGCGGACCGGCTCACGCTAGTCCATTATTGCGACGCGGGGAACCGGCCGCGCATGACCGGAAAAATATCGCCAGACGGAAAGACTCTGGAATTCGAGTTTGCCGATCTTTCCGGGAGCAATACGTACGGACACATGTACCACGCGGTGTTCACCATCATCGACTCCAACCATCACACCGAAGACTGGACTTACATGATGCCTGGGGACAAGCCGGTCCACGCGCATGTCGACCTGCAGCGGGCAAAATAACGCAGGCGTGTCTCCCGTAAGGGGTAACAGGAAACCCTGATGGACCGTGAGTGGAATGACAGTCAGCCGATTTACCGCCAGCTTCGCGATCGTGTGGTCGCGATGATCCTCGACCGCGTGCTCAAGGAAGGTGATCCGCTGCCCTCGGTGCGCAATGTCGCGGCCGAATACCGAGTCAATCCGCTCACGGTCCTGAAGGGCTATCAACAATTAGTGGATGAGGGATTGGTAGAGAGTAAGCGAGGCCTCGGGATGTTCATCAATACCGGCGCACGCAATCTGTTGCTGCAGGGCGAACGGCAGAGGTTTCTTGCCGAAGAATGGCCCCGGGTCCACGCAACCATTCAGCGGCTCGGCCTGACATCGGAAGAACTAGATGCTGCCGCAAAACGCAGGTCGAAAACCGCGGAGTCGAAGCCCCGCAAAGAGGAGCGCTAAAGCCATGGCATGCATAGAAGCACGTGGTCTCCGGAAGGCATTCGGAACAACGGTCGCGCTGGACGGTATCGATGTGCGTGTCGAAGAGGGCCACATCCTCGGACTTATTGGGCCCAACGGGGCGGGCAAGACCACAGCGCTCAATGCGCTTTTAGGCCTCACCTCATATCAGGGTGAGCTGAGGGTGCTCGGACGAGACCCCTGGACGGAGCGCGAAAAGCTCATGCGCGATGCCTGTTTCATTGCCGATGTCGCCGTGCTGCCGCGCTGGATGAGGGTTTGGCAGGCTCTCGACTACTTCGCGGGCGTGCATCCGAGATTCGACCGCGCGAAGGCGGAAGGCTTTCTTAGGAAGACCACCATCGGGCGCGCCAGCAAGGTCCGGGAATTGTCGAAGGGAATGGTGGCGCAACTGCATCTCGCCCTGGTCATGGCCATTGACGCGAAATTGCTGGTGCTGGACGAGCCGACGCTGGGCCTGGATATCTTGTATCGCAAGCAGTTCTACGATTCGCTGCTGAATGACTACTTCGATCGAAGCCGCACCATCGTGGTGACCACCCATCAAGTGGAAGAGATTCAGGACGTCCTGACCGATGTCATGTTCATTAACCGCGGCCGCATGGTGTTCGATTGCAGCATGGAAGAATTCGAGTCGCGCTATCTGGAAGTGATGGTGAATCCCGAGCAGATCGCCGCAGCACGGGCGCTGAAGCCGATTCACGAACGCCAAGTGTTCGGGCGCAGCATCCTGCTGTTCGATCGTGTCGAACGCCAGCAACTCGCCGCGCTTGGCGACGTGCGAACGCCGAGCATCGCCGACTTGTTTGTTGCCGTGATCAGCAATCAAAGCGGCGCGGCCCAAGGAGGGACTCGATGAGTACTCCGTCAAAGACCGTGCCCGGGTCTCCCCTCGAATCGCAAGTAACCGCGCCTGCGGTCATCACCGCCAGTCGGCGCATGTACTGGTCGGTGCGGCGCGAATTGTGGGAGCACCGTTCGATCTATGTCGCCCCGCTGGCCGCCGCCGCCGTTTTTCTGCTCGCCTTCTTGACTGCGTTGACGCTCAGCCCGGCGCATCGGCACGAGCCGCTCGACATACCGTACGAATTCGCGGCTGCTCTGATCATGGGGACGGGTTTTATAGTCGGGATTTTCTACTCTCTCGACGCGCTGTACGGAGAGCGCCGCGATCGCAGCATCCTGTTCTGGAAGTCGCTGCCAGTTTCCGACCTCACCACGGTGCTCTCGAAGTTGGCCATTCCCCTTGTCATTTTGCCGCTCCTCAGCTTCGCCATCGCTGTTGTCACGCAGTTCGTCATGCTGCTGCTGAGCAGCGCAGTCCTACTGGGCAGCGGCCTGAGTGTCGGGACACTCGGGGCACGGATGTCGTTCTTCCACATGTCACTGATGCTGCTCTACCACATTCTGACCGTTCATGGCCTGTGGTACGCGCCCATCTACGGCTGGTTGCTGCTGGTTTCAGCTTGGGCACCACGCGCACCGTTTATATGGGCGTTCTTGCCTCCGTTCGTGATCTGGGGAGTCGAGAAGATTGCGTTCAGAACTTCGCATTTCCTCGGCATGCTGCAGTACCGCTTGACCGGGCCGGTACCTTCCACCACCACAGCACGGAGCGGAAACCTGATGGAAATGATGTCAGCGCTCACTCCGGTGCAATTTTTCAGTAGGCCGGGTCTGTGGGTAGGGCTGGCAGTCGCCGCGATATTCCTCGCCGCAGCGGTGCGGCTGCGCCGCTATCGCGAACCGATCTGATTCGCATGCACCTGATTCAATCACTCGCATAAGGAGAAACGGGTATGAGTACAGATGTAATGAAGGAACGGATCACAGAAACTTCGCCGCAAGTTTACGCACGAATCGGTGGCGTGCTGTATCTGATTATCATAGTCATCGGTTTCTGCAGTGAGTTTTTCGTCAGAGACAAACTCGTGGTGTCCGGAGATGTTACAGCCACAGCCAACAATATTGCGGCCTCCGAGTCGCTGTGGCGCATCAGTATTGCCGGCGAGCTGATATTGCTTGTGTGTGCTGTCGCGCTAACGATGATCTTATATGTATTGCTCAGCCCGGTGAACAAGAATCTTGCTTTGGTCGCGGTGTTTTTCAACATCGTTGAATTCCCTATTGAAGCCGTCAGCAAGCTATGTCTTTTTGCGGCATTGTTCCTTTCGGGGAACGCAGATTACCTGAAGGCGTTTGAACCTCATCAGCTGCACGCTCTAGTGAAAATCTCTCTCAAGTTGCATGACTACGGCTTTGGCATTGACCTCGTATTTTTTGGCTTTGCATGTCTGGTGTATGGGTATTTGCTTTTCAGGTCGGGTTATTTCCCCAGGACTCTTGGCATTTTGATGGCGATTGCCGGTCTGAGTTATCTGGCGAATAGCTTCACGCTCATCCTCGCCCCCGCATACGTAGGGAGGATCTTCCTCATTCTGGTGTTTGCCTTAATCGGAGAATTGTCACTTTGCCTGTGGCTCATGGTGAAGGGCGTGAACGTCCCGAAGTGGAGCGAGAAAGCGCGCCTGGCGTTGGGCTGATCTTTTCATGACGGGAAAGATCTGATGGTGATTCCTTTGGCCCTATATTCCAGCAACTTTCGTAAAGAAGCCTGGAGATAGATGGAGATGAGTTTTCAGCCCGATCTCTGGCCTTGGACTCATCTGATTCGCATGCTTCTGATTCGATCGATCGCCTAAGGAGAAACGATTATGGGCACAGCGGTAATGATGGAACGGATCACAGAAACGTCGCCGCGTCTAAAGGCCAGGATTACCGGTGCCTTCTATCTCCTCACCATACTGACCGGAATATTCGCCCAGGGTTTCGTGAGCGGCAGCCTGGTGGTAGACGGCGACGCCGCGGCTACGGCGACCAACATACTTACACACAGGGACTTGTTTCAGTTGGGTTTCGCAGTCTACCTCATCGAAATGGCGTGCCAGATCGCTACGACAGCTCTCTTCTATGACTTGCTTAAGCCGGCGGGCAGGAGCGTCTCCTTGGTTGCCGCATTCTTAGGCTTTGCAGGTTGCGTCATCAAGACTTTTAGCCGCGTCTTTTTTATCGCGCCCTTATTCGTCTTGGGAGGTGCGCACTACTTAAATGTATTCAGCGCTGAGCAGTTGCAGGCGCTGGCGCTCCTCTTTCTTAAGGTGAATGACCATGGCGCCGGGATCGCCTTGGTATTTTTCGGATTCTATGCACTCCTGACGGGCTACCTCATGATCAGGTCCACCTTCCTGCCTCGGATTCTGGGCGTGTTGTCGGTACTTGGAGGTTTGGGTTGGCTGAGCTTCCTGTATCTGCCGCTCGGATACCGTCTGTTCCCCTACATTGCGGCTTTCGGCATCCTCGGGGCGGCATCGCTACTCCTGTGGCTCCTCGTGTTCGGCGTGAACGAACAACGATGGAAGGA
>QHZB01000222.1 GCA_003224525.1 Acidobacteriota bacterium
CATTCGGCAGGACCTTCCTGGAAAGCGCTTCCATCGCTGCGATGCCCTCGCCGGAACTGTGGCCAGGAGCGGCCGTTCCGTTGATTTCCGCGGAGCGAAAAAGATTGTAATGCGGGATGACCTGGGGATTTGCAGTTTGCTCCACGGTCACGAGGTTGTCGAGAGAAATCATCTTTCCGGTGTCGGATCGCAAATAATATTGGCCGATGTCTTTTGGCTCCGAGCGGAATTTACTGTCGGCCTGCACGTAGACACGGTACGAGCGGTTATTGAAATCGAAATCGTTCACATAGACCGAGCCCATGTAGACCTGCAAAGCGTTAGTGATTTGGCTGAAGGGCACCTGCAGACTTTTCGCTTTTTCGCGGTCGATGCGCACCAGATATTGAGGATCGTTTGCCGTGAAGCTGGTGAAAAGACCCACGATATCCTTGCTGGCATTCCCTTGCGCCGCCAGCTTGTTGGCGGTTTCCGAGATGCTCTGCAACGAGTTGCGTCCAAGATCCTCTAACTCAAACTGGAATCCCCCGAACTGCCCCAGCCCAAACACTGCCGGCGGGTTAAACGGAACCACGATCGCGCCCGAGACTGCCGACAGAGAACCGCGCAAACGTCCAATCGTCGCGGCCGCCGAGTGGACATCTCCCTTGCGATTCTCAAAAGGCCGGAGGTTTGCATAGAGCATTGCCTGATTGGAAGATGAGCCCGCAGCGCCGAACCCGACAACCGTGAAAACTCCGTCGATTTCCGGATCGCGCGAGATCACTTCTTCCGCCTTGCCACAGACATCGCGCGTGTAGGTGAGAGAGGCCCCTTGCGGGGCTTGCACGATGAACATCAAATAGCCCTGATCGTCTTCCGGGATGAAGGCGCGCGGAACGTGCTGGTAGAGCAAGTAGGTGCAGCCAAGCAACACAAAAAAGACCAGCAATGAGGCCAGCCTCCAGCCCAGGGCCCGGCGGACTGTGCTTCGATAGAAACTTGCGCCGGCGTTAAAAACGTCATTGAACAATTTGAAGAAACGCCCTTTCGCGCGCTCTCGATGTTTCCCGAGGAAAATTGCCGAAAGCGCTGGAGTCAGGGTAAGCGCGTTGAAGGCCGAGATCGCCACGGAAAAAGCGATCGTCAGCGCGAATTGCCGGAAGAGAATTCCGGTGGTGCCCGGTAAGAGCGCGACCGGCACGAATACCGCCACCAGAACTAGTGACGTCGCTACGACCGCTCCAGCCACTTCCTTCATCGCCACAGACGCCGCGTTGTGCGGCTCGGTGATGCCCTCGACGATGTGCCGCTCCACATTCTCAATCACCACGATCGCGTCATCTACAACCAGCCCGGTGGCCAGGGTGATCCCAAAGAGCGTCAGCGTATTGATCGAGAAACCCAGCAACTTCACAAAAATGAATGTCCCGATCAGGAGGGTGATGAGCACGTCACGTATGGATTCACCGATGACTGTCGTGGTATCGAAGGCCACGGCTGCCTTGATCCCCGGAGGGAAATTTTTGGAGAGCCGCAGCAGCTCCGCCTTTGCGGCCTTGTCCACATCGAGCGCGTTGGCGCCGGGAAGCTGGGTGACCGCAAGGCCGACTGCGTCATGGCCGTTGAATCGAAGAACCGTGCCGTAATTCTCCGCGCCCAGTTCCGCGTGGCCGACATCTCTCAATCGAACGAGCGTGCCGTCGTTTCCCGTCTTCAATATGATGTTATCGAATTGCGAGGCCTCGCTGAGGCGCCCCACCGCCCGCACGCTGATCTGGTAAGACTGCCCTTCTGGCGAAGGCGGCTGCCCGATTTGTCCGGCCGCGACTTGCACGTTCTGTTCCTGCAGTGCGCTAAGCACGCTTGTCGCCGTCAATCCGCGCTGCGCCAATTTCGCGGGATCGAGCCAAAGGCGCATGGCATATTTGCGCTCGCCGAAAATAATCGCGTCGCCAACTCCCTGGACGCGCTTAAGCGCATCTTTGACGTACACGTCCATATAGTTACTGAGGAACAGACTGTCGTATTGTCCGGTATCGGAATAGACGCCGGCGCCGAACACAAATCCGCCGATCTGCTTCGTGATGATGATTCCCGTGTTCTTGACTTCATTCGGCAGCCGCCCGAGTGCTTGGTTTACCCGGTTCTGAACGTCCACCGCCGCCAGGTCGACATTTCGCGTTACGTCAAATACCACCGTGACCTGGCTCGATCCATCGTTGCCGCTCGTCGAGCTGATGTACTTCATGCCCTGCACGCCGTTGATAGCTTGTTCCAGCGGAATGGTGACCGCGGTTTCCACCGTCTGGGCGTTCGCCCCAATGTAGCCGCTGCTGACGACTACTTGCGGCGGCGCCAGGTCGGGCAATTGAGCGATCGGAAGCGTGGGAATGGAGATCGCTCCTGCAAGAATGATGAATAGTGCGCAGACCGTGGCAAAAACCGGCCGCCGGATGAAGAAATCAACGAACAAGGCCGGAGCCCGCCTTTGCTGGGAGTGGAGTGGGGCCGCTCATGAAGTCGAGGTGACTACCGGCCTGAATTGCTCTGGCCTTTGCTCTGAATTTGCTCCGTGACGGGCATGCCGTCTTGCAGAAACTGCGTTCCGGAAATGATCAGGTGATCCCCGGCTTTGAGCCCATCGAGAACCACAAAATCATTGCCGACAGTATCGCCAAGCTTTAAAGGTTTTTGCCGTGCCACGGTTCCTTTGCCTTCGTTGACGGCAACGAACGCGAAGAACTGGCCATTGATGCGGAGTACGGCAAGCACAGGAATCACGGGGCCTTCGTGAATGCCCCAGGTGATCTGCGCACGAACCTGTTGAGCGATGCGCAGTTTGCCCCTCGGATTCTCAATGGTTGCCTTGGCGAGAACCGTTTGTGTATCCGTCTCGACCTGCGGTGATACAAACGTGATGCGCGTCTCACTGACCGGATTACCCGCGGTGTCGAGCAGCCGCACGGGTAATCCGGTTTTCAGGTTCTTGGCACGCTCGGCAGGAACGTAAATGTAAGCTTCCAGCGCTCCCGGCTCGTCAACGGTGGTTAGCATCATCGCAACCGTCACGCGGTCGCCCATGTGTACGGGGATATCGCCGACGATCCCGTCCATCGGCGAGGTGACGCTGTAGTAGTGAAGCTCTACTTTTTGCTGCTTCACCTGTTCGTCGAGGGACTTCAATTGTGCCAGAGCCGCCTCGTAACCGGTTTGGGCATTATCCATTTCCTGCTTGCTGATCACTCCGGCTTCAAACAACTTCTGCGCGCGATCCAGCGAAACCTTGGCGTAGCGCAGGTTTGCCTCCTGCGCCGCGCGCGAGGCTTCCTGGCTGTTCACCGTGGCTTCCTGTTTCAGCGGGTCGATCTGCAGGAGTGGCGTTCCCGTTTTCACGTGGTCGCCTGATTTCACGAAAATCCGCGTAATCTGTCCCTCGACCTGCGGATTGATTGCCGCGGCGTGCCGCGATTTCAGGATGGACAGATACTCGGTCGTATCCGGGATTTTCACCGCGGGAGCAATCTGTACTTGGACCGGCATGGCGGCCGCACCAGCGCGCGGCGCATTGTCGGCCGCGCTTTTCTGGCAGCCGCACACGAATACACCCGCCGCCAGCGCCAGCAACAAAGCGGCCCGCCGCATTTCAGTGTTTGGTCTTCGAGTCCTGCAATTCCCCGGAACAAATGGACACATACCCGTTCACCTGACCTCAAATCTTACGACACTATGCAGTAGGAGCAAATAGAGAGGTTTCCTCACCCATTGGACGCAGGGAAAAGCGGTTCGTTATATTGAAGTTTGCGACAGCAGATCAGTAGAAATCGCGGGAATTGATTCTTTTTCCGGAAAGCCCGAGCTGCAGGACGTCCATCTGTTCCGGCCGGTCAAAAACCTTGCCCGGGAAAAAGATTTTCGCCAGCACTCGCACGCCGCCAAACGCCACGCCCAGGACCACCGCCACCACCATGAACAAGCCCGTGCCAAAAATAATCTTGACCAGGGTTGTAAGAATCACCGCCCTCCGCAGCGAAACGCCATAATCCGCTGAGGATGGCTTCAGTACCAAAGAGAGCAGGGAAGCCTTGCGTTCAATGGTCGTTCCCGCCCGCTTGGCCGCCGGCGGGAGCGCCTGCTCGAGATGTCGCAGGTGTTGCTCCGCCAGTTGCGGCGTCGGATACTCCAGCAGTAGCAAACCTGCCGAGTCCTTGCCGTTGCGATATTCCGCGATCATGGCCTCCGCGCCAGAGGCAAATCCTGCCTCACTCACGAGGCTCGTGAATTCCTCCTTTTTCAGCGAGTTCAGCGCATTCCGCAACGCCGCCGGCCCCAGCGCATACCTTTGCGTTCCATCCGAGAACCCGCTCGGCAAATAGGTTCGAATCGGCGGCAGTGGCGTCTGGCTGGAATGTTTCCGGACCATCGCCGCAAGCTGTTGCAACTCATCGGTCGTTGGATTTTGTGGGGGCCGGACTTCCAGGATCAGGTTGCCAAGGAGGAGCAAGAGGCGCTCCTGGTCGATCGCCGAAGGCCCACCTACCGTGGATGGATGCATGTTGGGCCCGAACTCCGCGGTGTACGCTTCGTACGCGCCGCTGGGGTCACGGAATTGCCGGAGTATGACCCCAACCTTCTGAGTCCCGTCGGAATACTCATTAGCGAGCGAGTCCGTCATACCCGACTCGGCGAAAACCTGCGCCCGCCCTTCGTCACTCTTAATCTTGATTGGGGAGTTGGCCGCTTTCCATCGCCCAAATTGTCCGGGGAAATCCTGCTGGAGTTCGCCTTGCGCAGGCAAACGGGGTACGGCGGCCACGGCGGCCGTAAGAAGCAACAGGAAGATAAGGCAATACTTTCGCATCCCCGCCTCTATTAGACACCAACTGCCTAGTTTTGGTTGCGAGATTGTTCAACTACTGCTGCACTGGGGCGCCCCGAACCGGGTTTGGCAGGCAGGTTCATCCCCACGCTGTTCATGCTCTCCAGGTAGCTTACCATGCCCTG
The DNA here is from genome assembly GCA_003224525.1 of Acidobacteriota bacterium. Taxonomy (GTDB): domain Bacteria; phylum Acidobacteriota; class Terriglobia; order Acidiferrales; family UBA7541; genus Acidiferrum. The sequence continues at coordinate 4,984 of QHZB01000222.1, forward strand.
ATACAGCCCCTCGGCCACCTTCTGCCTTTGCTCGGGCTTCTTAAGCATTTGCTCGTCCGCCGGGTTACTCAGGAACGAAATCTCCGTCAAGATCGAAGGCATGTCCGCGCCGATCAGCACTACGAAGGGCGCTTTCCGCACGCCGCGGTTTTTCATCGGCTTATTTGACTTTTGAATCCGCTTAGAGAGGGAATCCTGGATGTCCTCGGCAAGTTCTTTGGACTCATCAATTTTTTCCGTCCTCGCGATTTTCATCACCAGATCCTGCAGCTCGTGTACTCCTCCCTGCGCCGTGGCGTTTTCCCGCGCCGCCACCTCCATCGCCTCCGCCGAGCCCTTCAGGTTCAGGTAGTACGTCTCAATGCCGCGTGCCGCGTGGTCCCGGCTCGAATTCGCGTGAATCGAAATAAACAGATCCGCCTTGGCCTGGTTCGCGATGTTCGTCCGCTCTTCCAGCGGAACAAAGCTGTCGTCCGAGCGCGTATAGATCACATTCGCGCCCGGCAGCCGCTGCTCGATGATTTTCCCGAGCCGCAGCGCCACGTCCAGGCACAGGTCTTTCTCCATCAACCCGGTCGGGCCAATCGTCCCGGTATCGTGCCCGCCGTGGCCCGCGTCGATCACAATCCTTCCAATCTTCAAGCCCAGCGCGCGCGTCAGCGTGGACTGTCCATCGCGTGTGGGTTGTGGAGCGCTCGCCGGCTGGATCAAATCCGGCTTCGCGCTCGAGCTAGTTGCTTTGATTGATTTCGATTTGGAGCTTTTCGCGCCGGGCAGCGAATTGCGCGCCGCCGCGGAAGAATTGTCCACCGTCCCTGAATCGTTAATTGCGCCACCGCTAGCCGCGACATCGTTAACCGCGCCCCCGCCAATCGCGCCACTGATGGCGCTCTTCGAATTTTCTGCCCGCTGCTCCGGAGCGGAGTCCGCGTCCGTCCCCGTACCCTTTGGCCCCGCGTTCTGAACCGTTCGCGCTTCGTTGGCCGCCACCGCGCTCTCATTCGAATCTTCCACCGCCGCTTCCTGCCCGCGTTTCCCTTTGGCCGCACGCATGGTCGCCGCCGGCCGGGAATTTCCGTACAGATCGATCGAGAGACGCGGCGGATTACTTGTCAGCGAAGCGGTGTATTCCTTCACTCCGTTCACGTCCAGCACCACGCGTACCACGCCCTCATGATTCTGCGCCACACGCACGGCGGTCAGCAGGCCGCCGTCAACGTGGACATTCCCGCGAGCGACTTCCGGCGTCAGCCGCGCCGCGTGCAAATCGAAAAAGATGCGCTCGGGACTCGCGATGCGCCCGGAAGCATACTGCACGCTGTCCTCGAGATCGATGGTCACCCGCGCCGTATCGCCGTTGGCGTCTGCGTGAATCATCCGCACCCGCGGAATCTCCCGCGATCCCGGCCGGCCAACGGACTTGCCCCCGGAGTGCACCGGCGCATTCGCGCGCACTTCTTCAGAGGCTGGCGGAGCCGCTGTTGAATTTAAGGCCACGTTATTCGTCGCCGAGGGCGCGTCGCCGTTCTGCAGCAACGCCAATTCCGCCAGCGCTTCTTGCGCTTCGCGTTTCCTTGGCGAACGCGGATAGCGTTTCAGGAAATCTCCATAAGTTTTTTTCGCCAGCGCTGCATCTCCCAACTGATCGCGCTGCAGCTTCGCCGCTCGTAAGGTCGCATCCTGGCAATACCGGCTTGTCGGATATTCGCGCACCAGGAATTGGTAGGAATCGGCGGCCGACTGGTAGTAGCTTCTCCCAAACCGGTCGCCCATCTCGGTGTAAAGCTCCGCCACTGCCAGAAGCGAATCGGGAACTTCAGGAGCTCGCGGTGTTATCAAAGCGACGCGGCGATAGCCGGTGACCACTTGTTTGTAATCCGCCAGCGTGCGTTTCTCGGTAGCCTTGCCGTTCAGCGCCGCGCGCTGCTCTTCGGCCCGCGCAAATTGCATGGAAGCGGACTGACGCCTCACCGCGGCGGTGGCCGCAGCTTCTGCAGCCGTTTTCCCCGGCGCAGCGGCGCCAACGGTCAGCACGGAACCCAGCGCCACAAAAACTGGCGAAAGGCGGGCGAAGCCCTTGTGCAAAATTTTTTTGCCCCCAAACATCAACCGACATCCCCCAAAAACACCAAACTACATTCCTCCCAACGCGGCGCAATCCCAGCTGCAATCCCGCGCTCACTTCAGCAATACGCCAAAACTTCCCAGGCCCAGATTCACGGAGCCCCGAAAACTAAAAATCAACCGGACAACTGAAAACTGAAAACTCTTTCTATTCCTTAGAAAATAGCCATAACCCCTTTAGTTTCAACGGACACGTTGCGGCTATTTTCATGGTTCGCTTGTGACGCCGAAGGCGGCATGATTTATTCGTTAGTGAATACGACGCGGCCATCCGGTGTAACGTCTTTGTGGATCGCGTGTGCATTGATGAACGCGTCCGCAAGGCGGCCCGAACCCGGCCGGAAATAGGCGTTCTGTACTCTCTGTACATAGTTTCGCGTCTCTCGATACGCGGGGATGCCGTGAGCCCGGTCAACAGCACCCTCCCCCGCATTGTACGCTGCCAGCGCCAAATCTAGGTTGCCATTGTATCGTTCTAGCAACCATTTCAAATGCTTAACCCCGGCGTCAATATTCTGTTGCGGGTTGAAAACGTCATAAGCTCCATATCGTTGCGCTGTCGTGGGGATCAACTGCATCAATCCGCCGGCTCCTTTGCGGGAATACGCCCTTGGATTCCAGTTCGATTCCGTTTCGATCACCGCGCGCACCAGTGCAGGGTCCACGCGATGCCGGTCCGCCGCTTCTCGAACGAGCTTTTCACTGCCGTCCCGGCCGATGTCCATGGCCGGACGGTTGCTTCCCGAAAAAGAAGACTCGGCGGGCAGGTAGATGTTGGTGCGCGGCTTCGAGGCATTGAGCTTGGCTGTCAACGGCGGTTCGGCGTTTACAAAAAACGGCCGTCCCGCATCGTCAACGACCTTGGCGATCTGGCCGCTGGCGCCCCGCGCGAAAACAGTCGTACAAAGGACCATCGTCGCTAGAAGAAGCCCTGCCGTCATTGCCGTGCGTTTGTTCATCATCCTACCTTCGGAAAGGCAACAACAATTTTGCAGCCTACTACAGAGTGGACAGTTTTCAACATGGTCGCGCAGCGGTCAATGTCCCTTCAGTACTAGGGCCCCCCGCCGAGCGGTCTACCCTGGGGGAGACGACGCCTGGCGATAGCTCTCCTTGCGAAGTCGCGTTGGCGGGGTTGCCGAACTGGCTTAGGCCGTGGAATGAAAACGTATCCCGCGGACACGCTTCTGGCGCCACGGGGATTATAGCAAGGGTTCGATCAGGGAGGGGACGCTCTCCAAGGCCACTTTTAGGCCAGTTGTGTCTTTTCCGCCAGCTTCGGCCAGGTCAGGTCTTCCCCCGCCGGAACCCCCTAGCCGTTTGGCCAGTGCCTGTATCAGCTTGCCAGCATGGACTCTAGCCGTCAGGTCCTTGGTCACCCCGGCGATCAGTGCCACTTTGCCGTCCTCCGGCATGCCCAGGGCTACCACCCCCGACCCTAGCTTCTGGCGCAAACTGTCCACCAGTTGCCTAAGTCCTTCGCGGTCAACGTTTTCCACTTCGGCCGCGATCACCTTGACCCCCTTGATCATCTGCACCCGGGCCACTAGCTCGTCGAGTTGGCTGAGCGCGCCCTTGCGTTTCTGCGCCTCCAGCTCTTTCTCCAGATGCTTGGCGGTCTGGGATAGCTTCTCAACCTGGGCCAGGATGCCGTCCTCCCCGACATTGAGCTTGCTGGCAACTTGCCGCAGGATTTGCGCTTGGTTTTGAAAATGCTCCAGCGCGCCGATACCGGTCACGGCCTCAATGCGGCGAACGCCGGCGGCCACGGATTCTTCGCTCACGATTTTCAGCACGCCGATGTCGCCGACGCGCTGCACGTGCGTTCCACCGCAAAGTTCTTTCGAGTAGAAACCGCGGGCCGCTCGCGGATCGGCCATCGTCACTACGCGTACGTTGTGCTCCGGATACTTGTCGCCGAAAAACGCCAGCGCCCCGGAAGCCAGCGCTTCTTCTAGCGACGTGACGTTTGTCTCGATCTCCGTGTTCAGCCGGATCTCGTCGTTCACCTGCTGCTCGATGTCGCGCAGCTCTTCGGCATCCACGTGCGCGAAGTGCGAGAAGTCAAAGCGCAGCCGCTCCGGCGCATTCAGCGACCCGGCTTGCTTCACATGCGTCCCCAGAATATTCCGCAGCGCCGCATTCACCAGGTGCGTCCCCGAGTGGTTGCGGATAATCCGCGCCCGCCGCTCCGCATCGGCCACCACCGCCACGCGATCCCCCACGCGCAGCGTCTCTTTCGCCACAACCTTGTGCGCCACCAGTCCCGCGATGGGGTAATACGCGCCCGTCACATCCGCGAGTAGTTGCGATTCCGAATTGTCGTAGAACGCCCCGGTATCCGCCACCTGCCCGCCCGATTCCGCATAAATCACCGTGCGGTCCAGAACAACTTCGCCGCTCCCGCCTGGAATCAGTTCGTTGACTGGCCCGAGCTTCGTGTCGGCGCGGTGAGCGCCGCCAGTAAGAATGATCGCTTCAATCCGGCAATCCTTCGCCGTCGTCCCAAAATAAAAATCCGGCTCCGTCTTGAACGTCTCCGCCAATTTCGCATAAGCCGGATTCGCTGCCTCCTTCGCCCCACCCTTCCACGACGCCCGCGCCCGCGTCCGTTGCTCCTGCATCGCCCGCTCGAACCCCCCCCAATCAACACAGAAGGCGGCGTCACGAACCACATCCTCTATAAAGTCCCGAGGCAAACCATAAGTATCGTAGAGTCTGAAAGCCTTATCGCCAGCGTACTGTCCAACAGTAAAAGGTGTGCCACGAAGCTGCTCTCTTGCGTGGTGCTCTATCAAAACCAGTCCGCGTAGTTCGTTCAGGTCCTCCTCGAGCTTCTTGAGTCCAATATTCACCGTACGACTGAAGCGTAATTCTTCCTCGTCGAGAATATGGTTGACGCGTTCAGCGGTTTCCGCAAGTTCCGGATACGCACCAGCCATGAGCGTCCGCACGGCGTCCGACATTTTGCATAGAAATAGCGAAGGAGCCCCCAAAATACGCGAGTGTCGCAGCGCCCGACGAATGATTTTCCGCAAGACGTAACCGCGGCCTTCGTTTGAGGGAACAACACCGTCTGAGATCAGAAACGTTGCGGCGCGAGAGTGATCCGCAATTATGCGGAAGGATGCGGCGAGATCTGGCCGAGTCGTTAGCGTCGAACTACATAGTTTTTCAGCGCTGGCGATGAGCGGCGTGAAGAGATCGGTATCGTAGTTGGAGACCACACCCTGGAGGACGGCGGCGACGCGTTCGAGTCCCATGCCGGTGTCCACGCAAGGCTTTGGCAGGGGAATGAGCGTGCCGTTGGCGTCGCGGTTGAACTGCATGAACACGAGATTCCAGATTTCGACATACCGCCCGCAGTCACAAGGAAATTTGCAATCCGCATGGCCCTCGTCGGATGCGCCGCGTCCCATTTCGTAATGAATCTCGCTGCACGGCCCGCACGGACCTGTATCCCCCATGGCCCAGAAGTTTTCCTTCAGGCCCGGAATGGCGAAAATGCGATCAGCGGGGACATTTTGCGCCAGCCAAAAACCTTTCGCTTCTTCATCCACACCTAAAGTAGTGCCAGGCGCGACTTCTGCGCCGCCAAAAACCGTGACGTACAATTTGTCCTTTGAAATTCCAAACCACTGCGGAGAAGTGATCAATTCCCAAGCATAAGCAATCGCATCCTGCTTGAAATAATCCCCAAACGAAAAATTCCCAAGCATCTCGAAAAACGTATGATGCCGCTTGGTAAAGCCCACATTTTCCAGATCGTTGTGCTTGCCGCCCGCGCGCACGCATTTCTGGCAGCTCGTCGCTCGCGTGTAATCCCGCTTTTCGAGCCCCAGAAACACGTCCTTGAACTGGTTCATCCCCGCATTCGTAAACAGCAGGGTAGCGTCCCCATGCGGCACCAGCGGCGAGCTCCGCACCCGCCGGTGCCCCTGGCCCTCAAAAAACCGCAAAAATGTCTCGCGTATGTCGTTGCCCGTCATTTTTTTTCCGTGCCCCTCGGGCACGTCAGCCCCAGTTTTGCAGGTTTCAATCCCCAGATTATCGCAGACGCCGCAAACCCCCGCAATGAAACCAGAGGCGCGAGAGGCACGATCCTATTCGAAACTGCCGCTCCGCTACTCGGCGGGCGCCGCATCCGCCAAAGAATGCCATGCAGTCAAGAAACCGGTTGCCGGATGCGCACCGGCGCGGTCATGAATGCATTTTCCGTCGTTCGGGACTTCAAAATTGAAATTCCGGTAGATAGAGAGCAGCCATGATCTCTCCGTTTTCCAGAATGATGGACTACGCTGTTGATACTCACTTCATGAAAGATCGGAGCGGACGGTTAGTTTTCGTTCCGTTTGGCCTCAAGCGGAAGTGTTACCTGGTTGATTCGAAATCGGGTGAAGAAAAAATCCGAGCGTTTGTCAAGATGTATCGGAGTGTCACCCAGCTGATTGCTTTCCTTACATATCCAAGCATTTTTGTTCCCGGTTTGATCCTGGAAGACTACGCTGGTTTGACTCCCCGGGGACGCCGACTGGCGATTGCTCAGGGGATCCCTTTGTTTTTCTCGCTGGTCCCGATCTCGTTGCTATGGATGCTCTGGGGCTTATTCAAGGGAGCGATTCCGAGCTTGACCTCCTCACTGAGCGAGGTCGGACCTGAACTTAAAGGTCAACTAAGCGGAATCTCTGAACGGTCCTGGCAGCTGCCTCTGTTGGTCATTACCGCCTTTTTGTTTCTCATGGTTTTGGTTCTTTTGCTATCTTGGCCTCGTCCCATTTTCGCAGGTGAGTGGGCCGGATGCCTGATTGACGGTTGCTCGAAAGGGACCCGCCCCCCAAAGGCCGACATGCTCCACCGTTCGCCGTTCCAACCGAAGCTCAGGCAAAAGCCAAACATTTGTCATAACATAGCGCCTGCATTCTAGATCGAGCGGGGGGCTTCATGGGTGAAATGATTCATTTCAATCGGCCGGACGGAAAGACCTGCCCAGGCTATCTGGCAACCCCCAAGACAGGAGCGGGCGCGCCCGGCTTTGTCTGCATTCAGGAGTGGTGGGGGCTTAACGATCAAATCAAGAAGACCGCCGACAGACTCGCCGGGGCCGGATACCGGTCGCTCGTCCCGGACCTCTACCGCGGCAAGGTCGCCAAAGCCTCCGATGAGGCAAGCCACATGATGTCCAACCTCAACTTTCCCGATGCCGCTGAGCAAGACATTCGCGGAGCGGTGCAGTACCTGAAGCAAAGCTGCAAGAAAGTTGTAGTGGGCGGCTTCTGCATGGGCGGCGCGCTGACTGTTCTGGCCGCGGTCCGCGTTCCGGAGATGGACGCGGGCGCCTGCTTCTACGGCATCCCGGATCTCCCCGCCGCCGAATTAAAGAAGATCAAAATTCCCCTGGTCTGCCATTTTGCGAACCGGGACGGCCACTGGACGCCCGCGAAGGTGAACGACCTCGAAGCCGCGCTCAAGCAATCCAAGTCTCAATTCGAGATCTACCGCTACGACGCCCAGCACGCCTTCATGAACGAAGCCCGCCCCCAAGTCTACGACGCCGCCAGCGCCAAGTTAGCCTGGGACCGCACCGTAAAGTTCCTAAAGCACGCCCTCGCTTAACTCGTCGCCCGCCATTTTGGTGCCTTGTCGGTCCCCGGGCTGATTGTTACCGGTACGTTGCCGCTACTTATCTCCTTATGTTTGCCACTTACGTAAACTGCCCGTGTGTATCTAAAACTCCCAAATTGGAAAACTACTCTAGGTCTGCCTCTGGCACGTCTTCCTTTACTATTGCCTTCAACTCCCGACGCACGACGTCTGCAGAGAATCCCGCGCGCAGAAGGCTGCCGTAGATGGAAGCCATTTTCTTTTCATCGATTTCACCGCGGTAGGAGCGGAGCTTCCGTTCGATCCGCTGCCGCACCGTCGCGCCCTCATCGGTTTCCTTCCCCGCTTCTTCCAGCGCCGACTCAATATGCCGGTCCGGCACTCCTCGGACCCGCAACTCTCGCGCAACGCGAAACTTACCCTGTTTGCGTCCCGCGGTCCGCTGCCGCGCAAATTGCTTCGCATACCGGGCGTCATCGATCTGGCCATTTTCTTTCAAACGCGCCATCACCAGTTGCACCAGCAGCTTGTTATTGCTCCGCCGCTCCAATTTCTGCTTCATTTCGTGCACCGAATGCGCTCGCCGCATCAGCGCCCGCACCGCGACATCATACAACTCCGCCACCGTCTCAAGTTGGCGAGCCCTCCCAAACATGCGAGAAGCATAGAAGCAGAGTGTGGAAGAGTCAAAGAGAAGGACTTCGGAATCTGCGCTGTCTTACTGGGGTCCAAACTCTAGATAGTGCGAAGAAGAAGGCTGCGTATAAGGCGATATTCAATATCGTGCTCAAGAGTACTAACGCGATGAAATAGGCGGGGCCACCGCCTCCGGTGTCTGAGGCAGCAATAAGAGGCCCGGCCACGGTAGAGGTCAACCAAATCGCCGGAAACATCACTGCGAACGCGACCGTTGAACCAGTGGGAATGAAAAGGATCCATCCGGCAAGGGCGACCGTCAGAACGAAGCTGGCAATTAGGCAACGCAGCAGTTGTTTCACGGAAAGAGTTTGACTTTGAACTTTGAACGGTCGACTGTGAACTTACTTTCTCGCGAAGCGCTCGAAGTCGGCCATTTGCGAGGCCATTTCCTCGCGGGCGGAGTCGCCGGCGGAGCGAATGCCCTGAATGCGCAGCTTGAATTCGTCGGGGTTCGAGGCGCGGGCCAGGGCTTCGTCGAGCGTGATGAGCTGCTTCGAGTAGAGATCGAAGAGCGACTGGTCGAAGGTCTGCATGCCGTACTGGCTGGTGCCGGCGGCGATGGCGTCATGAATCAAGCGCGTTTTGTCCGCGTTGATGATGCAGTCTCGGATGTACCCGGTAGCGATCATGATTTCGCACGCGGGGACGCGGCCTTTGTCATCCGCGCGGCGCACCAGCCGCTGCGAGACGACCGCCTTCAGCGTGGCGGCAAGCTGCAAACGAATCTGTTTCTGCTCCGGCGGCGGGAAGACCGCGATAATACGCTGAATCGTTTCCGTGGCGTCGAGAGTGTGCAGGGTGGATAGCACCAGGTGGCCGGTTTCCGCGGCGAGCAGCGCCGTGGAAATGGTTTCCAGGTCGCGCATTTCGCCGACCAGAATCACGTCCGGATCCTGACGGAGGGCGGCGCGCAACGCGGTGGAAAAGTTCGCGGTGTCCACTTCGACTTCGCGTTGATTGATGAAGCTTTTTTTGTCGCGGTGCAGAAACTCGATGGGGTCTTCGATGGTGATCAGGTGGTCGGCGCGGTTGGCATTGATGCGGTCGATCATCGCCGCCAGCGTGGTGGACTTACCGGAACCGGTGGTTCCCGTAACCAGCACCAACCCGCGCTGCTCTTCGCAAATTTTGGAGATCACCGGGGGAAGGTTCAATTCTTCCGTGGTGCGAATCTTGGTGGGAATGACGCGCAGCACCATGCCGACGTTGCCGCGCTGCTGAAAAACGTTGACGCGGAAGCGGCCCAGACCCGCAACACCATAGGCCATATCCAATTCCGCGGTTTCCTTGAACTTTTGCTTCTGGCGGTTGGTCATCATGCTGAACGCCATCGAGAGTATTTCTTCCGGCGTGACGCGAGGCACGTCGGTCAGCGGGGTGAGCAGGCCGTCCACGCGCAAGTAAGGGTGATTGCCGACTTTCAGATGCAAGTCGGACGCTTTGCTTTCAACCGCGCGGCGAAGAAGATCGTCAATGCTGATGGCCATAATGGTGTAAACCCCGCGAAAATGCAGCTAATACGCGACACTAGCACCCGCGGGAAGGGCGGGCAAGCAAGCCGCGCAGGAAGGTTGCGCGCTAGTTACCTGTACGGGGGGCGTGGTCAGTTTTCAGTGGTCTGTGTTCAGTTCTTAGGGAGAGAGGAGGTTGACAGTCGAAGGTTGAAGGGAGAGGAATGGAGGAAGCTCGCTCCGGCGGATTGCGAGGCCCAACAGTCGCGCGCCTCGGCCAACCTAAAACTTAAATAGTAAAATTCAAAAAGTAGGAAACTAGGACCGAAAACGGCTCAAGCTTTTTTCAGATAGAGCGAATCGTAGAGCAGGCCGGCGACAAATCCTCCGCCAAGCGGACCAACCCAGTAGACTCCGTGATTGGCCCAGTGGGTTGCCGACAGCGCGGGCCCAAATGCCCTTGCCGGATTCAAAGCCGCACCCGTGAGCGGCCCCGCGACGAGGATGCCGAGCGAAATCGTCAGACCGATGGCAAAGCCCGCAATCGAACGGAACGCGCCTTTTTCATCGACGGCGGTGGCAAAAACAACGAGAACCAAGAAGAAAGTTGTCACTGCCTCCAGCGCCATTCCCGCCCAGCGCGGAAAATCCCGGGCCAATTCCGGGGTGCCTAGAGCGACGGCGCGCCAGGTCTCTTCGGGAACGACGGCCTTCAGCACCAATGCCGCGGCCGTCGCGCCGGCAAGCTGCGCGGCCCAATAGAGGATGGTGTCCACGGTATTCACGCGCTTGGTGACCCAGAAGCCGATGGTAACCGCGGGATTGAAATGTCCGCCGGAGATGTGACCGAGGGCGGAAACCATGATGGCGATGGCTAGGCCGTGGGCGAGCGCGATGCCGAGAAGACCGAGGCCGCTTGCGCCATGCAAATATTGGTCCGTGCAGATCGAGCCCGCGCCAAAAAAAATCAGCGCAAACGTTCCGATGAATTCCGCGATCAGTTTTTGCGATGTGCTGTACATTCGAAAGCCTCCGCGCACGGAAAGGAAGGTGCGTCCGATTCGAACGGCTGCATTCTATCTGGAATGCGACGCGCAGCGCCAGCCTTACTGACGAACGTTTCACCGGACAGCCGGATTTCGATCAATTGTGCTGAGGCAAGCCCACGCGGTGCAGAAGATCGGTAAACCGGGGATCGCCGCGCAACGGTATGAGAGCTTCATGATCGAGCAGCATGGTCACGCGACTATCATGTCTTTGGGATGCCATCTCGAGCGCGGCAAAAGCATGATCCTTTTCACCCAAACCTGCGTAGATTCCAGCAACGTCCTGCCAGGAAGCGCGGTCCGACTTAGCTTCGTGGATGACATCACCAAGAATCTTTCTGGCCTCTTCGATTCTGCCGGTTTGCGCGTAGACATAAGCGAGCATGCTTCGGTAGACGGGCGATTCCGGCGAAGATTGGACGGCTTGCTCAAATTCCTTCGCGGCCTCCTCATTTTTTCCATCGCGCACCAGCGCAAGTCCAAAAAGAAAGTGGCCGAGGGAGAAATTGCGCTCCAGGTCAAGCGTTTTCTGGAACTGCGCGACTGCTTCCTTCGTCCGGCCGCTCCGGGAAAGAATCTGGCCATGCACGGCATTGATGACGAGAGAGAAGGGGTCTGCTTCCTGCGCGCGCCGGATCATGGCCAGCGCTTCGTCGTATCGCGCCATATTCTCCAAGAGTTCCGCATACCACTGCAATCCGATGGCGTATCCCTGGTCGATGGCCAGAGCGCGCCGAAACTCACGTTCGGCGCCGGCAAAATCCCAATCAAAGATTTCGAGCACCTGGCCCATGGAGACATGGGTTTCGGCAAGCGAAGGATCCAGTTCGAGAGCCTTCGCAGCTGCCGCACGCGACTTGGCCGCACTTTCTGCTTGCGAAATCGTGAAGTTATTAAAGAACGTCACGAAATAGCAGTCCGCAAGGCCCGCGTAGGCGAGGGCGTAATTGGGATCCCGGTCAATGGCCTGCTGAAAATAGCCCGTGGCCTTGTTCACGCCCTCGGCAGTCCGCTTATTCCAGTAAAAGCGTCCGTGGAGGTAGAGTTGATACGCTTCTCCGTTTTCGGCGGGGCGCTGCGCCAAACGTGATTTTTCTGCGCCGGATAAATTCATTTTCAGGTTTTCGGTGATGTCCTGCGTGATCTGCGTCTGAATGTTTGGCACATCGGCAAGCTTCCACTGGTATTGCTTGCTCCACATGACGCGGTCGTGCTCGGCATCAACAAATTCGGCGCTAACGGAGACATTGTCGTTTCGTTGCAGCATGCGGCCGGTGAGAATGGTGTGGACGCCAAGTTCACGGGCGACCGTAGGCGGATCAATGGCCTTGCCTTTGTAACGGTACGCGGACGCCAACGAAACGACCTTCAGGTTGGGAAGTTGCGAGAGCGTGCTGACGAGATCCTGGGTAATTCCCTCGCTCAGATATTCGGCGTTCGGATCGCCCGTTGCATTTGCAAACGGAAGCACGGCGACCGAATCCATGGTAGCTTCCTTGATTTTTTGTCCGCTGAAGAGCAAAGCCAGCGCCAAAACCACGGCGATGGAAAGACCCGCAGCGAGAAGACCCAGGCGCAGTTTCATGTTTCGGGAAGAAGACGGTGTTCCGGCAGTCGCAGCAGCGGCGGTAACACGCGTGGATTCCGTATCGCGCTTCAAGCGCTTCAGGTCTGCGCCGATTTCGGCGGCGCTTTGGTAGCGCAAGGCGCGGTCTTTCTCCAGTGCTTTCGAAACAATTTCGCCGAAGCGCGATGGAAGATTCGAATTCACGCTGCTCGGATTGGGCGGAGTACGCTCGAGGATCGCGTGGAAGATGACGGCCGAGGTTGCTCCTGGAAAGGCGATGCGCCCCGTGGCCATTTCATAGAGCACCGCTCCGAAGCTGAAAAGATCGGTCCGTGCATCCAGCTCTTCGCCGCGGGGCCTGTTCGGGGGACATATACGAAACGGTCCCCATAGCCACACCGGGGCTGGTGAGCGCTTCCTCGGTGGTTATTCCCTCAAGCGATCCAACCGTGGCTCCCGCCACGTAGCCTTCGGGGGACGCAGTGGCTCCGATGATGCGATCCGCGGGATCTTTGAGATAGATTGCTGGAAATCCCATCGCGCGGGCACACGCACGAGCACTGATGGGCAGGACGACAAAGCGCGCTTCGATTTCCTGCAGGAAGGATTCGAGGCTGATACCAAAGTGGATGCGGCCCTTAATCGCGAGGGTCCCCACTTCCAAGAGAGAGAAATCAGAGATCGCCAGGCCGTCTCCGAGGTCGCTGGCTTCGTCAATCGCGGTTCTTGCTTTACTTGAAATCTGGCTTTGGTCAAAGGCGAGCCAGACGAGCACATGAGTGTCGACAAGAATCAATAGAGTTCGCCCCATTCTTCCGCTGTAAGGGCGGGTGAAACGACGTCGCCCGTAACCTTACCCTTGCCGGCGAGGAAGCCGAAGATTTCATCTTTGTCCGTGTTGATCGGGACGAGCTTCGCCACCGGCTTGCCGTGTTTAGTGATCACCACGGTTTCGCGTTTGGCCTGAACTTCGTCCATGACTGCAAGGCAATTTGCCTTGAAGACACCCGCTGCCATCTTCTTCATCCAGAACTCCTTATGGCTATGGTCATATCTGCGCCAAGTCGAAAGTCGACAGTTAACAGTAGGATGGAAAAGAGAGATCGCAAAAGTGGGGCGTTTCTCTGATTCGAACGCGATCTGACTAGCGCGTGGCGGCACCGACGGGTGCGTTTACCGGTGTGAGCCAGTTGTGGCGATCGGGCTTGCTGCCGCTGGTGATGGCGAAGAATTCCGCCTGTAAAGTGAGTGTAATTGGACCGGCGACACCTTTGCCGACCTGGATGTGATCGACGGAGCGGATGGGAGTGATTTCGACGGCGGTGCCGACAAAGAAGACCTCGTCAGCGATGTAGAGCATCTCGCGCGGAATTACGTGTTCCTTGACGGGAATGTGCAGGTCTTCCGCCAGCTTGGTGACGGCGTCCCGTGTGATGCCCGGCAAAATACTGGTGGCCAGGGGCGGAGTGTAAAGCACGCCGTTGTGCGCGAGAAAAACATTCATGCCCGAGCCTTCACTGACGTGGCCTTGAGAATCCAGAGCGATGCCTTCGGTATAGCCGTTGAAACTGGCTTCCATGCGAATGAGCTGCGAGTTCATGTAATTCGCCGCGGCCTTGGACATGGCGGGAAGAGTGTTCGGTGCGATGCGCGTCCAGGAGCTGACACCGACATCGACGCCTTTCGAAAGAGCCTCCGGGCCAAGATAGGCGCCCCAGCTCCAGCAGGCCATGTAGATGTCGATCGGCGAATTCAGAGGATTCACTCCCACTTCGCCGTAGCCGCGCAGCACGATGGGCTTCACGTAACAGGAATTCAATTTGTTCAGGCGCACCAGTTCGCAAGCCGTGCCGGCGAACTGATCGACGGAGAAGGGAAGCTCCATGCGGTAAATTTTCGCAGAGTTGATGAGCCGCTGCATGTGCTCGCGCAACCGGAAGATTGCCGCTCCCTGCTTCGTTTCATAGCAGCGGATGCCTTCGAATACCGAGGAGCCGTAGCTCACCACGTGCGAAAGGACGTGCAACTTGGCGTCGTCCCAGTTGATCCACTTTCCGTTGTGCCAGATTTTCTCGGTCGCCTGAATCGGCATAGATGCTCCCTGTTCGGTAGTGCCACTCGCCGCGGTACGGCTCGAAATCGCAGAATACGGTACACGGCGGCGAGCGTCAATGCGCTTTGCGTAGTGGAAGCGTCGTGTTGGAAACCAATTTGGCGCGTGAGGTCTCGACGCAATGCGGTGAGAGCCGCGAGTGAAGCATAAAAATGAAATTGGAGATCAGGGCGTTTTGCTGGAGGAAGAGCCGGGTTTGGAAGGCGCATTGAGCGAATCAAACATAGCTTGAGACTTCGAAATGGTACGGCTCGATTTGTTTTCCCAGATCCCCAGAAGAAGGAACGGAATCGCGGTGGCGGCGACCAGCAGCTTGGCTCGGCCGGGGATTTTGGCTTCCGGCTCCCACCGAAAAAGCTGGGCAGACAAAAAGAAGGTAAGGATAGTCCAAACCGCAAGCGAGGCGAGCGCAATCAAAAAGTCGCGGTTCCAGGGGGCAGCCGACCAGTAGACAGCATCCTGCAGTTCCGTGACGAGGTAAGTGGCGGGAAGGAACAGGCCTACGCGCTTGACGGCCTGGGGCAGATCGGCAAGCGGAACCGTGGCACCGGATAGGAAAATCAGGGGGAGCCAAATGAGCTGATTGATGACCTGAGTTTCCTGCATGGTATTGGTAACGCTGGCGACGACGAGGCCCAGGGAGGCAAAGGACATGGTGCCCAGGGCGATCAGGAGAAAGGCCGAGAAAAGATTGCCAAGATCCGTGACGTGAAAAATAAAGCGCGCCAAGAGGAGCTCGAGGACGATCGTGGGCAAGGTGAGGACAAAATTGGCGACGATGCTGGAGGCCAGCATGTCGCTGGGTGTGACGGGGGTGACGTGAAAGCGGCGCAAGATGCCCTGTTCGCGAAAGGTGACGAGAGCAGCGCTGAGACCCCAGAAGCTGCCCATCACAGTCAAGGCCATGACCGGCCCGAGAAAATATCGAACCACTAAGGGGATGCCCCTTGCGAAGACTCCGGCGTAAAGGAAGAAAAAACCGAAAGGCATGATCACGCTGAAAAATAAAAACATTTTATTGCGCAGGGTGAGCTGAATGCGCATGCGCGTCAAGGTGGCGAAGTTTGTCAATCGCGCAACCTCCTTCCAGTCATTTCGATAAAAACGTCTTCCAGGGAGGGCGAAGCGATTTCCAGGCTGACGAGTTCATTGTCTTGGGCTTCGAGATGCTTGACCAGGGAGACGATAGTTTGAGGCGGGCGCTTGGAGTGAATTACGTAAGTGCCGTCGACCTCGCGCGCGTCCGTCGCCCCGTCGAGGTTCTTGAGCGTGCCATTGGATTCCGGCTTCGAAAGACGCACTTCGATGCGCGTGGTGCCGCCGGAATGGGCTTTCAAGTCACGGGGCGTGCCAAGAGCGATCACTTTTCCGTGATCGACGATGGCCACGCGATCGCAGAGCCGCTCGGCTTCCTCGATATAGTGCGTGGTCATTACAATCGTTTTTTTCTCGCGCCTTAGTTCCTCGATGATGTCGTATATTTCTCGCCGCACCTGGGGATCGAGCCCTGCGGTCGGCTCATCGAAGAACAGGACCTTGGGATCGTTGACGAGAGCCATGGCGAGGGCCAGGCGTTGCTTTTGTCCGCCAGAGAGCTGGCTGTAAAAGGTATTGCGCTTTTCTTCCAAACCGAAGCGCTTGAGCAGCTCTTCCGGATTGCGGCGCCGCTTATAAAAGCTGGCGAAGAGACGCAGCGCTTCCATCACGCGAAGCTTGTCGGGAAGCGAGGTGGATTGCAGCGCGGCGCCGATCTCGTGTTTCAGAGCAGCGGAGTCCTGTTGCGGGTCAAGTCCGCAGACGGAAACGCGGCCGCTATCTAGCGTGCGCAACCCCTCGAGAATCTCAACGGTGCTAGTTTTTCCAGCGCCGTTTGGCCCGAGCAGCCCGAAGACCTCGCCCTCTTCCACCGCAAAACTGACGCCGCGAACCGCTTCAACGTCGCCGTACCGCTTGAGGAGATTTTCCACTTGGAGAATGGAATTGGCCATGTTCGTTGCTCTCCCCACCACTCAGGGGCGCAATAGAAAAAGAGGGTATAGCATACCGCAGATACGGGTCTGGCTTGTAAGGTGAGAAAAGGACGTCTGCGGCTTCACTTGTGAATACGTTTTTTAGGAGTTTGATGTTTCCGTGCGGACTTCTTTGGTGGTTTCCAGAGGTGGCGTTTCAGGTCCACGCGAGACTCGAGAATGGCGATGCCTTCGCTTGCGAGGAGTTTTCTTTGCAGGGAAGCGTAAGGCTCGCGGATAAGGATCTTGCCGCGCTCACCGACGACGCGATGCCAGGGAATGCCTTTTCCGGAGGGTGTCGCGGCCATGGCGCGGCCGGCGCTGCGCGCGCCGCCGGGGAGGCGCAAGGCTTTCGCGAGCGCCCCATAAGTTAAAACCCTGCCGCGGGGAATTTGTTGCACGAAGCGAAACACGGGATCCCAGGACATTTCGCATCAAGCTCCAAGCAGAGATAGGAATCAACTCGCGCGGCATCGTAGGCGTCTTTCTGCGCGAGAACAAGAGAAAAAATGCCGCGGCGGGGTTTAATGCAGTAGCTGGATGCCGCGGACGATTCAAGAAGCGGCAGGGAGCAGCAGGCATCTAATCAAATAGCGGGCGACGAGGTGCGAAGGGCGTGGTGGAACGAGGATGCGAAACATCGATGAAACACAGCAAAAAAATGATGAGGAATTGCTTGCCATCTCCGCTACGTTGGCCGCGTTACTGGTTGGATGCAACTTTTTGAAGGAGTACGCATCTTAATATTGACGAGTGTAGTGGAATACAAATACACTACAGAAGATGACGCGAGTTTGGGGTGACGTCATGGCTTTTGTCCGCCGCAAAGGAAATCTATTCTACCTGGTGCACAACGTGCGCCGCGGCGGTAAAGTCCTCCAACTGCACCTGGCTCGCCTGGGAGATCGCGCGCGAATTACCGACGAAGTGGTTCGCGAAGTCTCTAAGAAGCACCCGTTCATGGAGCTCAATTGGAGCGCCCTGCGCGAACAATTGAGTACGCGAGTGGACCTCGTGAACCCCCACGCCCCCGCGGTCCAAAAGCTGGTCTCCTCTCTTCGAGCCCTCAATCTCGACCTGGCGGAAATCTTTCCGCCGCTCCTCCGAATTTCCGAATCGCCCGCAGTGTCACGGGAGCTGCTGGTGCAATTGCGGCTCTTGCAGTCGACCATTCAGGTCAAGCTCGACCAGTTTGGCCGTGGACGCGGGCGATTCAGCAGTGCGAACCCGCCTTCGCGGGCTCGCTAGGAGGCCGTCATGAACGACAATTCAATGTCCATGCGCAGCCGAGATGAAGCGGAGAGCCTCGCACTCGACCCGAACAAGCGCAGCACGGACACGATCGATTTCCAGGCCGCGCTGCGAGCAAAAATTGTTGGACAGGAAGAGGGGGTCCATGCGCTGGTAGACCTGTACCAGGTCTTCCGTGCCGGATTGAACTCGCCAGGCCGCCCGGTAGGGAATCTGCTGTTTCTCGGGCCGACCGGCTCGGGGAAAACGCGCATCGTGGAAGCAGCTGCGGAGATTCTCTTTGGCGAGGCCCGGGCGGTGATCAAGATTGATTGCGCGGAATTCCAACACTCTCATGAGATTGCCAAGCTGATCGGCTCGCCCCCAGGATATCTGGGGCATCGTGAGACTCATCCGCTGATTACGCAGGAAACGCTGTCGGCCGGCCATACAGACAAACTGAAGCTCAGTTTCTTGCTCTTCGATGAGATCGAAAAAGCGAGCGATGCGCTCTGGCAGTTGCTGCTTGGAATGCTGGACAAGGCCACACTGACCCTGGGCGACAACCGAAGAGTGGATTTGTCACAAACCGTGATCTTCCTGACGTCGAACCTGGGTGGTGGTGAAATTGCCGAGCTCATGGAAGGGGGCATGGGCTTCATCCAGCCGACAGACACGCCGGTCGCTGGTCTCAACGAGAAAGTGGAACGCATGGCGGTGGAAGCGGCGCGGCGGAAGTTCTCGCCGGAATTCATGAACCGCCTGGACAAGGTGGTGGTATTCCACCCGCTGAAGCGCGAGCAGCTTCAGGAAGTGCTCGATATCGAGCTGGGTCAGGTGCAGCAGCGCGTCCTGGACACCGCCAAGGGGCAGTTTCTCTTCCGCGTGACCGAGGCTGGCCGCGACTTCCTGCTTCGAGAAGGCACCGACCAGCGTTACGGTGCCCGGCACCTGAAACGCGCCATAGAGCGGCATGTCGTGTATCCGCTGGCGAATCTGCTGGCCACCGATCAAGTCAACCTGGGCGACCTGGTGCGTATCGATTGGGACAAGAGCCACGACGGGCTCACGTTTGTACGCGAAGGCGAGGGCGCGCTCGTACAGGCCGCCGCGCAACGGGCCGTCGGCGCTGGCGCTGCCGCTGCCGAAGCGGTGGACGGGAAATCTGCCGAGACCCCGAGGGAAGCCGCGATTGAAGAGAGGAAGTCGCGCGCGGCGCAGCCGGCCGCGGGCCCTGCGGCGTCTCCGCAAGGACGCAAGAAGCAGGACCGTTCAAATACTTAAAGCAGCACTTTAATTATGGCTTTGCACGGGTCGAAAGATGCGCCCTTTTTTGTCGCCCGCCCATTGACATAAGTCGTCAGTCCGTTGATGCAAACTGTTTCATCTCTTTCCCTTTTTGCGCAAATGAAACACCGTCTCACGGCCTGAGACAATTTCCAGAACTGCAAAGCTTGTATGTTGTTGAGTTTGCACTATTTTCCGACCGCCCAAAATGTGGAAAAGATTGGCATTCCCCATGCAGTAGCTCATGGTGGCGCAAAGTGAGACGCGCAACGCGTTCGGGAAGCTAGACGCGAAGAAAGGTGGATGAAATGAAAGCTGCCGTCCGCCATCAACTGGATCCGACCATCCGAAGCAATGACACGTGTGATTTTCATTCTTCCTTGCGCGCAAAGATCGTTGGACAGGAAGAGGGTGTGCAGTCCCTAGTTGACATGTTCCAGGTGTTTTGCGCTGGTTTGAACTCACCTGGCCGTCCGGTGGGTAACCTGCTGTTCCTCGGTCCGACCGGTTCTGGAAAGACGCGCATTGTGGAAGCGGCTGCGGAGATCCTTTTTGGGGATGCTCGAGCGGTGATCAAGGTCGATTGCGCGGAGTTCCAGCACTCACACGAAATTGCCAAGCTGATTGGCTCGCCTCCGGGCTATTTGGGCCACCGCGAAACCCATCCGTTAATCACCCAGGAAGCCTTGGGGGCAAGCCATACCGAAAAACTGAAGCTCAGCTTTTTGCTCTTCGACGAGATCGAAAAGGCCAGCGACGCACTGTGGCAATTGCTCCTTGGGATGCTGGATAAGGCCACGCTCACGCTGGGCGACAATCGTCGAGTGGACCTCTCCCAGACTGTCATTTTCTTGACCTCGAACCTTGGCGGAGGAGAGATTACTGAACTCATGCAGGGCGGCATGGGCTTCGTTCAGCCGATGGACATTCCTGCTGCCGGGTTCGATGAAAAGGTCGAACGCACGGCCGTAGAAGCGGCGCGCCGCAAGTTTTCGCCGGAATTCATGAACCGCCTCGACAAAGTGGTGGTGTTTCATCCGCTGAGGCGCGAACAGCTTGAGCGGGTGCTCGAAATCGAACTGGGCCAGGTGCAGCAGCGCGTTCTGGAAACCGCGAAGGGGCAGTTCCTGTTCCGGGTGACCGATGCCGGCCGCGACTTCCTCCTGCAAGAAGGCACGGATCAGCGCTACGGTGCGCGGCACCTCAAGCGCTCCATTGAACGCCATGTCGTGTATCCTCTGGCGAATTTACTGGCGACCGAGCAGGTTCACCTCGGCGACCTCGTGTGCATTGATTGGAACAAGGAGCGGGACTGCCTGACCTTCGTCCGCGAGGGTGAGAATCTGGCGATCCCAGCGCGCAAGGCGGAGCCCGTTATTCCCGCGCGTACCTCTCCTGCAAAGAACGGCAAGTCTGCGGATGCGCCCGGCGTGACACTTTCGCCGGAGCCCACGCCGCGCATGGCTCGTTAAATCAATTTTCTTCTCTCTGATTCCGCCCGGGTGGCTGGCCGCCCGGGCTTTTTCTTGTGTGCCGAGCAGGTTCGATAGTTTGGAGGTGAAAGTCCTGTGCGCCGGGATAAACCGGCATGAAGTAGAGAATGTGAGAGTCTCACGAGAAAGGATTAGCGACCTGCTCGGCCCCGAGTTTTGCACTAGGCGCTGCGAGGCGCGTAGCGAAGCGTAAACAGGGGATAGGTGGGCTGGGTATTGAGCTTCGAAAACACCCAATCAGGACGCCGACGTCATAGGACTGGCGGAAGGCAATATGACCGTGAGCGATAGCGCGAGCCCACGATCAGTCCTGCGTAGTCGTAGACCCCAGACACGCCTAGAAACTTCATGCACGAGAACCGGGAGACCTCGGAGATGCCTGCGGCGCGGAAGTGGTGCAGGACGGCGGGAGAAGGCCATGGCCGTACGGCCCGCGTGTACGTCACCGAGGAGTCGGACAGCGGAATACTACCTATGAATCATTCGAACAACGACGGGAAGCCGTTGGCGGAGAGTGAGGAGGGAAGGCCGCTGATCAAGGAGAACGCTTGTCAACCTAACACGTACCCGACACAGAGCGAGAAAGGCGTGTCACAGGGGCTGGCGGGCGTGCGGAAAGCAGCAAGGGAGAACAAGGAGAGGAAGTTCACCGCCTTGCTCCACCATCTGACAGTCGATCTGCTACGGGAAAGCTTTTACTCATTGAAGAGAAAAGCTGCACCGGGAGTAGACGGCGTAACGTGGCAGGAGTATGAGACTGGGCTCGAAGATCGACTTGTTGATCTGCACGGCCGGGTCCATCGCGGGGCGTACCGAGCGATGCCGTCGAGGAGAGTATACATA
>QHZB01000022.1 GCA_003224525.1 Acidobacteriota bacterium
AACGGCTGGCCCGCACTCTTTTGTTGCTCGCCAACTACGGTAAGGAAGGCACACCCGAAACTGTAGTTCCGGAGATAAACCAGGAAACCCTAGCAGGCATGGTCGGCACGACCCGGTCACGCGTGAACTTTTTCATGAATAAGTTCAAGAAGTTGGGCTTTATCGATTACAAAGACGGATTGCGAGTGCACAGGTCCCTTCTAAATATCGTCCTGCACGACTAGCTTCCTCATCGCGTAAGGCAATGTAGGGGCAGCCGCAGAGTGCAATTGGTTTCCTAAGGGATTCCTCGATTCTGAGCAATTTTGCACACCTTCGTTCCATAGCTCTGTATCTTAATTGGACAGTAACTAAATAGCTACATTAGGGTATTCCCTGGATTGCTTCGTAATCGTGTGCACCCTAGGATTCGGAGCGGCAAGAGCCCTTAATGCCCCCCTCTTGAAACCGACGCAAAAAGGCGCTCAACTCCAGAGGTGAAGTGAACATGGCCTACTACAGCGTGCGCAGAACTAACCCAACACAGAAAAACCCGTTGAGTATCGGAAGCCCCACGCAGATCGAACGGCGTTGCGCAACCCGCCATCAGTTCGTAAGCGCCGTCGAAGTGATCAATGTAGAATCGCGGAAGCAACTCATTTCCCTTACTCGCGACCTGAGTCTCTGCGGTTGCTTCGTCACAGTTAAGACTCCTTCCCCCAAAGGGACAAGAGTTAGCCTGAAAATCTCAAATTCTAAAGCGAACTTCTCTGCTGTAGGTAATGTGACCCATACCCTGTCCGACGAAGGAATGGGAATCGAGTTTGTCCAGGTTGAGGGCAAGGATCAAGTGGTGCTCGAAGAGTGGGTGGCCGAGGCAAGCGCGAATGGCGTCGGACATGAATTCTAATTGTCAACGACCATGAAGCTATACGGCGTGGTATCCGGTCTCTTCTTACCCGCGACTCTCTGGGAATTTGCGGCGAAGCCGAAAATGGCAAGCAAGCATTTGAGAAGGTCAGGGAGCTAAAGCTCGATCTAGTAATTTCTGGCGTCAGTATGCCCGTGATGAACAGCGTCGAAGCCGCTCGGGAAATAAGTCGGTTCGCCTCGCTCGAAAATTGACGGTTAAGCGTCTCCTACAACCAGTGGGACACTTTACAACTGTTCATATGCTTAGAATCTGAACACTCTCGCGGGCCAGTATGGCAAAGGGAAAGACTGGCTCCGGGAATTTTTCCTAGCCCCCTCTGATGGCTTCGACCTCACAAGCCCGCCTCAAGCGAGACGTCCTTAGCGGATCGGAAGGCAGACATCCGCCTCTGCACATCCTCTTTGTCCATAGTCACCGAGCGGACGTAGAACGCTGCCTGCAAGAACTCAACAAGGTGCATTTCGCGGTCAGCGCGGAGATCGTCGGAGCTCCCGAAGAGTTCAGCGAGCGGCTGGGCTCGCACGCCTATGACCTTGTTGTCGCCGAGTATCCCAGCCCCGATTGGCGGGAAACGCAGGCACTGGAACTCTTGCACCTATCGAAGAGCCAGATCCCGCTTATCTTCGTCGGTGGCACCATGCAACCTGAGACAGTGGCGGAGTTCATTACAAGAGGTGCCTACGATTGCATTGAAATGGGGCACATTGGTCATCTTCCCGTAGCCGTTCATCGCGCGCTTCAAGAAAAAGCATTGCGCGATGAACGCGACCGAGCGCAAAACCGCTTGAGGCATTCGGAAGCACGCTACCGCGCCCTGGCAGGAAATCTAAGCTACGGAATTTGCCGCTGCGACCGCGACGGCAAATTTCTCGAAGTGAACCAGGCCATGGTGAAAATGCTCGGGTATGCCTCAAAAGAGGAACTATTGGGTGTAAACCTTGCGAGTGGCCTGATTCAAGATCCTGGCAAACGGGCCCAATTGTTGGGGCAACCAGACCGGCAAGGATCAGTCGAACCCCTCGAAATAGAATGGAAGCGCAAGGACGGCACGATCCTGAAGGTCCGGCTCGACGGACACGAAGTCATGAGTGAGCAGAACAAGCTGGAAGCCTATGAGGTCATCACTGAGGACGTCACCAAACAGCGCCACTTGGAGGATCATCTGCGTCAACAGGCGGCTCGCGACCCGCTGACAGGACTGGTCAACTACCGCCGCCTTGCGGAAGTGCTGGATATGGAAATCAAGCGTTCCGTGCGCACAGGGCGGGAGTTTGCCCTGTTGTTATTTGATCTGGATGGATTGAAGCAAATCAACGACCGTTACGGGCATCTGACGGGAAGCCATGCGCTCTGCCGGGTGGCCGATGTTTTGAGCTTTTGCCGGGACATCGATACGGCGGCGCGCTACGGCGGCGACGAGTTTGCAGTTGTGTTGCCGGAAACAGGCGCAGAGGCGGCCAACCAGGTGGCGCGACGCATCTGCGACAGCATTGCCAATGACGGGATGGGACCGCTGCTCTCCGTCAGCATAGGCGTTGCAGTTTATCCCCATGACGGCGAAAGGATCGAAGCCCTCCTACGGAAGGCAGACGTGGCTATGTATGCGATGAAGGCCAAAAAATGCGAGCTTCGTAACGCGAGCTAGTGCGTTGCCTGCCAAATACAACCACACTATTGCCGAACGATAGACTTAGGGGACGCGCAAAAATAACTTTACATTTTGATGGAGCCAACGTGCAGTTCCAGCTTGGCAAAGTCTTGTGGCCGGTGAGCCTGAGCTTCCCCATCTCGGTGTGGGAGATCTTTTTCACCCTTGTTGTGGTTTTTCCTCACAAGCGACTGGGTTAAATTCGCTATTACGACGCAGCTTGTTTCATCGAAACGGACCACCACTTCCGCTGCATAGCAGTAACATCGACGTCCGCCCGCGCCGCACCCGAGGTGAAATCTCCTCGGAACCCCGCAAAATGGACACTAAAGTTTGCAGGCTAGTCTTAGTTTCCAAAGTGGGCGAGGCACACGCTGACTCAGCTCACCCGTAGGTAGTGAGTCAGTTTGAATTGGGGCTTGCAAGCGTTAGTCATCATGCCCGAAACTGCCAGGGAGTAGATCAAATCAAGAGGAGCCAAGTTGGACTTTAACTCAAACAGCGGCAGCCGTGGTGTCACAGAGCATTGGAGAAGGCCTATTCAACGGTAAGCCGTTGCCCGACCCGCACACAGGTAAGGACGCTAAGGCCGTCGAACGGGGTCGACAGGGCGGGCTAGAGGGTGGCGAAGCTAGGGCGAAGAAACTGACTCCAATAGCCAAGCATCCGCGGATTATATACCCGTCAAGATGGCTAGAATTCAAACTGATTGTGTACCGAATTGAACAGCTTTTCCTTGCGTCTTGTTGCATTCTTTCCAGGTGCGAACGAAACTCCTAACGGCCAAACAATTATCCTCTGTCCCATGTCCTACGTGCGGTGTCTTTGTCGGGATGCGCTGCTTGCGGCATGCAGGTGGACCACGCTCTCAGCCACACCTAGACCGAAAGCTTTTAGTAATTGAAGCCCTTGAAACAGCCAGAATCGTCAAATCAAACTAAAATTCAAACTGACCCACTACCCTCGCATTTGGTTTAGAGGACTCCACACCGGTCAAGCTTCGCACAAGCCGGACCGACGAGCGTGGAAATCACACGACTGGGATGCGCTGGACCGGCTGCACGAGAAGGGGTACATCTCGGACCCGAAGAGCAAGGCGAAATCGGTGGTGATGACGGAAGAGGGAGCGAAGCGGGCGAAGGAGCTTTTCGAGAAGCATTTTATGAGCGGAAACCGGAGCGCGCGTCAGCCGTAGGCCTCGCGACGATTCAGGACGCGGCGAATCTCGATGGCGTCGGCATCGGTGCTGACAAGAGTCGGTATTATTCAGCAATACGCAGCCGAGGCTCTTCTGTTCCTTGGAGATTTCACGTCGCCCGCGGCTGGCAGCATTGATAGCTTGCTGCTCCTTTACAGGGTTCACCCTAGTACCTAAATCCGGCGTGAAGTTTACTTTTTCGTGCAGATTTGCCCAATAATCGGGGTTGGCTCTCGAAATTCATGCAGCAGTTTACCGGTTTTCAGAAAAGTAGGTTCAGCCCTCCAATGGTTTTAACCTGTGAACTCGATGAAGGATTTTCTCCCCCCTCATAGCAAGAAGGGGCGAGTTGACTAATCGCAGAGTAGGTCGATGCTGCGGGTGTGTAAGTTCACCCGGCAGCCAGAAGAGTCTGTGCCGGAGTTTGCTCAAGGTCAGACCCTGCCATTCTGGGGGGAGACACGTCCGCTGAAAAGCTGTCACTAGGTTGTAGGCAAGCCGAACTACTTCGAGATACAGTGCATTGGCCTCGAAAGCGCGGGTGGGAATCTTCGACAGCGTATAGTCCTCACGAATTTCTCGGATGCGTCGTTCCATTCCGGCGCGACCATCGTAGAAGCGCCACACTCCGGCAGGCGTTAGCGGAAGGTTTGTGTGCCAGGCGCGATAGGCGTAATGCTTCATAACAAACAAGGTCGGCTCTGGGTCGCTCTCCTCGATGGGCCGACGCGCCACAATGCAACGCCGGGCGTGTGGCCAATCCTGGGGACGGTGCTCAAATTCCGCGATCTCCCAGCGCGGATTCATCGGCCCATAGCGCAAACCTCCGAGCTCGCGCTTCAGCGATGGGATCATGCGCGAAACCACAGCGTATTGGGCCGTCGGACGCGCTTCCAGCATGTCCAACACCGGTCCGTAACCGAAGCCCGCATCGGCCCGCGCCCGGAACTCGCGAATATCGGAAGGACTGGAGAGGAAACAACAAGCCAATAGTTCCTCGCTGCCCGCCCAGGTTCCCGCATCGCCGCGTCGCAATTCGACATTCCAGAGGAAGGAGGAGTTTGCTTCCACACAAAGCAGCGGGTCGTAGGAGCGCTTGCCGCGATAGCGCGGATTGTAACCAACCTCAGCACCTTCTTGATGACCAAAAGACGTAACCACGGTGCTGTCCAGATCAAAAAGGAGACGTGAGCGATGCTCCGGCAAGTGGATGAACCTTTGCAGCAGTCGATCGCTGGCACGGTGTAATTGCTTCCGGAGATGGACCGGGGCATTCAGTAAGAAGCGCCGTAAAGTTTGGGGATCGGGAAAGCTCGACAACCCAGTCAGATATTGAAAGGTTCCGTTTGAACGTAGCAGTGACGCGGTCTCAATGCGATCTAATCCCAACACGATGGGATAGACCAGCGCCAAGAGCATTTGCGAGATGCTGTAGCGTCGGTTGGGTCGGGGATAACGGATCTGTTGGGTGAGGAAGTCTCGGAAATGCAGCACTCGTAGAAATTCATGGAACAGATGAACTCCACCGAAGTGCGTGAGACCCGCATGGTTAAAGGCGATTCTCACACTCCTTGGCGATCGACGCAGTGTAAGCCTCACTACACTAAAAGTGCTGTGAGGCTTACAGTACCACAACAAGCTTTCCACCCGCTTCAGAAGGCCCTCTCAGCTGCTTTTTGAGGATCAGAATGCGCCGGATTTAGGTCATAGGGCAGTGTTACGCACGATTGAAAGGGCCAGACTGCATTTTCGGTAAGCAGGCAACTGCCATCACTCCTTGGTCGAATGTCGCGGGCCTTCGTGGATCGTGACAGTCGGCGATTGTGCGTGGACCTCGGTGCAGCCCCTTCCTTTGACTCCTCGTGCGGCGCAACGTACAATCCCGCCGGATCGGTGGCCTTCGAGCCATCACACTTCGCGAGTGGGAGCAATCAGATGAAAAAGGGTTTC
>QHZB01000023.1 GCA_003224525.1 Acidobacteriota bacterium
CCGCTCCCTACAAACTGGTGGACAATGGCGAAAATCTCCTCGACAAGACGGACCTGGTCTTCATCGACGCCATGGGCACGGGTTACAGCCACGCCGTTTGCAAGGCGGAAAACAAGGACTTCTACGGGATCGACGAGGACGTGGAGGCCTTCGCGCAGTTTATCGTCACCTACATCAGCCGCAACGACCGCTGGAATTCGCCGAAATTCCTGATCGGTGAAAGTTACGGCACGTTCCGCTCCGCGGCGCTCGGAAATTATCTGCAATCGCGTGACACCGTGCATTTGAACGGCATCGTGCTGATTTCCTCAGTACTCGATCTGGCCTCGCTGACGTTTGCGGCCGGTGACGACCGACCGTTTACCTTTTATCTGCCCAGCTACGCGGCCGCGGCGTGGTACCACAAGGTCCTGAAGGACCGCCCCGCTGACCTGCCGGCATTTATCCAGGAAGCGCGCAAGTACGCCCAAGGCGAATACGCCGCGGCGCTCTTCAAGGGCGGGGAATTGCCCGCCGCCGAAAAAGCCGCTGTCGCCAAGAAGGTTTCCTACTTCACGGGACTGGGCGAGGACTACCTGATGAAAGCGGATCTGCGCGTCAACCTCGGCCAATTCCGTGCTGAGTTGCAGCGTACCTCGCGGCTGACCACCGGCCGCATTGACGCACGTTTTACCGGCTACACGTACGATTTGCTGGAGGAAAATGCCCAGGGCGACCCGGAAGGCCCGGCGGTGGGAGGCGCGTTCACCGCGCTCATCAACGCCTACAATCACGACGAGCTAAAGTTCGGCAAGGACAAGGTCTATCACAACACCAGCGGTGCTGGCGGCGGAAGCTGGAACTGGGTTCGCAGGGAAGGCGGACCGCGGCGGTTTTTCCCGGGCGCTCCCAACGTTGATCAGGACCTGGCGCAGGCGATGATCACGAATCCGCGGTTGCTGGTGCAAGTCGAGAATGGCTATTTCGACCTGGCCACTCCGTTCTTTGCCACCGAATTTACGATGGAACACCTCGGCCTGCCTGAAGCCTTGCAGAAAAACATCAAAGAAGATTACTACAACGCTGGCCACATGATGTACTTGCATGACCAGGACCGCGTGAGCCTGCACAACCAAATTGCCGGCTTGATCGATCGGGCGACGCAGCAGTAACGGCCCGCGGGCAGGAAGAGAGAATAGTTTTTTCGCGTCTTGTGACGGAAGACAGGTGTGCCTCGCCAAAACCTCGTACACCTGCGAAATGAATGACTTGGCGCAAAGCTCGATTCGGTCTTTTCCGCTAAAACTCTTGCCATGATCGTGACGCTCCGACATTTCCTCGCTCTGCACGCGCAACGACCTCGCCGTCGATCGACTACCCTGCACAAACTGTTCTGGGTTGCGTTGAGAATGTGCTGGTCCGTTCCTTCATGCC
>QHZB01000024.1 GCA_003224525.1 Acidobacteriota bacterium
AAGGATTTACACAGCCGCGTGCATCGAGGAACGTATCGAGCGCAACCTTCGAAGAGAGCCTACATTCCCAAGGCGGATGGACGAAAACGTCCGTTAGGGATCGCTGCGCTGGAAGATAAAATCGTCCAGCACGCGGTGGTGACGGTCCTCAATCAGATTTACGAAGAGGACTTCCTGGGGTTCTCCTATGGATTCCGACCCGGTCGAAGCCAGCACGACGCGCTGGATGCGCTCTGGGTGGGAATCATGAGGAGGAACGTGAGTTGGATTCTTGACGCCGACATCCGGAGTTTTTTGGATCGTGTTCCATAATGCCCCCTTATTCATGAAATAACCCTGGTTGAGTGTCTACCACTTTGATTCGTAAGCCCTTACGACGTCCGCGCGTAACTAACAAAGCTTCGAGCTCGCCACGCTTTACACGCTGCAACACGGTTTGGCGCGAAACCCCAAGTTTCATGGTTGTTTCCAGCATGGGCAGATAACCTGGCGGTGCTTGTTCAACAAAGCGTGAACGCAACTCATCGTTAATTCGAATTTGCCACGGTGCTCCAGGCGTTACCTGTTCCCCAGCGATGAAGCCATCATTCAGCCAACGATGAACCGTGGAAGGGTAGATCCCTAGGATCTCCGCCGCCTTGCGAATCGGCACAACTTCCCCCGTGGGTGGTTCCGTCGGTGGTTCGTAGCGCGGAATGTTGCGATAGCGACGCAGAGCACCAACTTGATTCGCAGTGAAGCGTTCACCGTTCGCCGTTTTGTGCCCCTGACGATTGAGAATCCCTGCGATCACGTCGTCGGGGTAATGAACGGCAAGACGACGAAGCAGAGAGATCGTATCTTCGTCGGTGTGGAGGCCATGAGGCATCATGCGCGGCAAGGAGAGATCTACTTCCGTGAGAGTGCCGCCTCGCCAGCGCAGGGTAAGATGAGCACGCCGTTCGGGGCGATCGACAGTAACAATCACCTCTTCCAGAAGAGTACGCAGAAGCTCTTTGCGATCGCGATCCGTGGTGGTAGGCGCCGTCCAGACTTTGTGCAGATCGGAACCGAAAGAGAGAATTTTCTTTTTCTCTTCCTCGCTCAGCATGCGCGGGCGTTGTCGTTCCCGCCGTTCGAGTTCTGCTTCTGCAGAGGCCAGATCGCGCAAGCGCTTTTCCCACTCGGTTTCGAGGCCGCGTGCCACAAGTCTGTTTTCGGGCTCCACGGCACGATATTGACGCTCGGCACGTTCGGCTTCGTAGCGAGCACGTTCCACCGCCAGGCGCCACTGACTGAGTGCCGCATCATGGTCCGCTTCGAGTTGCTGGGTGGCGAGCTGCGTGGCTTCCAGGGCCGCGGGCGTCAGCGCTTTGAGAAAAGCATCGACAACCGCTTGATCGATTTGGACGGCGCCCACGTTCAGGCAGTACACTCCGCGTCCGCCAACGATATCCTTGCCGGCGCAATGATAGCCGGGCGACGCGGTTCTACCCGTGTAGTGCGTGTGGAGCCGACGGCCACACTTTCCACACGTGGCGAGGCCCTGCAGCAATGCGCCGCCTTCTCTCACGGCGCCACCCGCTTGGTGTGGCTGAGGATGCTCGTTGGCATCAATGCGTGCTTGGTTGGCTTGGAAGGTAGCCCAATCAATGTAACCTGGATGATGTTCGGGAAGAAGGACCGGCCACTCAGGCATGGGCAGAAGACGGGTTCGCTTCCGGAGCCTGCCTTGGTTATCGACGTAACGCTCACGATGAGACTTCCCATACGCGTAAGCGCCAGCATATACCGGATTGGTGAGTACTTGATGGATGGTGTGGTAGCTGGGAGCGACCCAACGGATCTCGCTCTTCATATGGGAGCGCAGAGGGAAGGAAAGACCCTCGGAGCGGAACCATAACCAGACCTTGCGGACCGATCCCAGTTCGGTGAATTTGGAGAAGACCGTGCGAATAGTGCCGACGACGGATTCGTCGGGATGAAAACGAACTTCGCCGTCCTGTTCTCCCCAAACGAAGCCAACGGGCAAACCGCGACGCAGTTCCCCGCGTGCGGCTTTATTGCGAATTCCACCCTCGAGCCGTGCGCGAAGAATGTGCAGTTCCGCTTCCGCCATGATGCCCTTCAATCCGAGCACCAAACGATCATTAAAGAGCGCCGGATGGTAAAGGCCGTCGCTGTCTCCGACCAAAGTGTCAGTGATGCTGCAGAGATCGAACAGGCGATACCAGTCGGCATTATTGCGGGCCATCCGGGAGACTTCGAGGCCGAACACGATGCCAACGTGGCCGAGTGCCACTTCCGCGGTCATGCGGGAGAACCCGGAGCGCTCGGCGAATCCGGAGCCGGACACACCGAGATCTTCGTCGATGACGATCACTTGTTCCTTGGCCCAACCGAGTTCACGCGCTTTCTCGACCAAAGCATACTGGCGCGCAGTGGACTCGCGGTTGTACTCGACTTGGGCGGGGGAGGACTGGCGAATGTAGACGAAGGCGGTGCGTTGGGTGTGGCTGGGCTTTACTTTGACCAGGTCATTCATGATTTTCCTCCTGGTTGCGGTGATCTGCGGCCGCACGGGCGATGAGCCTTGCGAGGATTTCGATCGCGAGAATCCTCTGTTCGTTTTCCAGGGTTTCCCATACATAGATTTCCTTGAGCAGAAGGTCGAAGAGGTGCAGATTGCGCTGCAAGGATACCCTCCTTGTTCACGGCGGAATTGGCCTCTTCGCTTTGCGGTTGAGCGAGGCGGCCGAGGAGAGCATCTACAACAGAACTGGCGTGAAGCAAAGCTTCCAGAGAGTCAAACGTTGCGGTCTGTTTCGCAGCGATAGCACCAAGAGGCTGCACGGTGGGCGCAATGTCGGTCCAGTCGGCAGGGATGAGCGATTTACTGCCGTCGGGCAAAATCAGAAGGAGATACAATCGACCGTGCCGATGGATGGCCCTAAGAACAGCGAGTGATTTACCTTCGAACGGATGACGAGCACGGACAATCGTGACTCTCTCGGGAAGGTCCTGATGATGGGTAGTGTGTCGTACGTTCCTTCGGATCTGTGGATCACGAGAAGCTTCTCACGCTGGTAGCCCAACGAGTAGCAGATGGCCGAGTACTTCGTCTCATTGAGGCGATGCTCAAGGCGGGAAGCTACGGAAAGGGGCAGCTCTTTCCATCCGAGCGCGGGACTCCGCAGGGTGGGGTAGTTTCTCCCACGCTCAGTAACATACTTCTGACGCCGTTCGATCGGGAGGTGCGACTGAGAGGGTATCAGCTCACAAGGTATGCCGACGATTGGGTGATCACCTGCAAATCGGCAGCAGAGGCACGAGCCGCAGTGGAGGCTGCTGGCCGAGTTCTGAAACAACTGGGCGTGGAGTTGCATCCGCAGAAGACGCGGATCGTTCATGTTCAGGATGGCTTCGAGTTCCTTGGCTACAAAATCAAACGCGGGAAGAAGAAGCTCTATCTACCCGAGAGTAAGATTCGTAGTCAGGCCCGACAGGGTGCGCTTTATGCGTACCCCAAGGAGAAGTCGATCCATCGTTTCATGGACCGGGTACGGCAGCGCACCAAGCGGAAGGTACCCTTGCAAACTAAGGAGCTGATCGAGGAACTAAACCCGCTCTTGCGAGGGTGGGGCGAGTATTACAAACGCGCCCACGTCCGATTGCTCTTCAACCGACTTGATCGCTGGATTCTGCATCGTATCTGGTCGCACCGCTTCAAGCGTTGGCGTAATGCCGGCTGGAAACGGCTGCCCCGGAAGATGCTCTACCGCGACTTCGGGCTTGTCAACTTAGTTGGATTAATTCCCTCAATTGCATCACGGCAGCAGTGAGTCTTCGTGAAAGCTGCATACGCGAAATGTGTACGTGCAGTTTGAGCGGCGGACGGAGGCTAGCGCGAAAGCGCGCCTCCTCCGACCCGACACCTATGAAGGTGGAGAACCGCAGGGCTTCCGGAAGGAGCGGCCACGGTATCCACCGGAGGGAAGGGGGGAACAAGGTGACGTATCTGTTGAAGGAAACATAAGCGAGACACAGAACTCGAGGAACTATGTCCACACAATCGACAGAATATCTGAACTAGCCAAGGAGGATCCTAAGCGACAATTCTACTCGATCGGGCACATGATCACGCCCGAAGCGTTGTATGCGGCATTCCGAGGATTACGAAAGAAAGCCAGCGCGGGAGTGGACGGCGTCACGTACGAGGAATACCAACGGGACGCTGCGAGAAACATCCAAACTCTCCATGAGAGGCTCAAGAATGGCAAGTATCAGGCCCAACCTTTGCGCCGAGTCTATATCCCCAAGGAAAACGGAAAACAGAAAACAGAGACCACTCTCGATTCCGGCCCTGGAGGATAAGATCGTGCAGTGGCTTGGTATGGGGCATTGTCGTGAGCGGGGTGCTCTTGACCCGAAGTCCTGCTACACGTGCTGGATGGTGAGGCCGGCGGGTACAAGACATGCGGGAAGTCGATCGGTTTTACTGAGATAACTTCCGCATACCCGCCCGGGACAAAGCCGATTTCACTCCTCGCGCAGCAGGATCGCCGGATCAATCGAGAGCGCGCGTTGCGCCGGAATCCACGTCGCTACCAACCCGAGCAGGCCCATAGCCAGCACAGCGCCAGTTAACACCAAAGGATCACGCGGCGTCGCCTGAAACACAATGTGAGCCAGAACGCGGCTCGCAAGAATTCCCAGGAGCAGTCCAACACCCGACCCAAAAGCAAGCAATCGAAACGGTCTTGCCAAGGCCGCTCGCAACACCTCTTTTCGCTGCGCGCCTAGCGCCATACGAATTCCCAACTCGCGCAGCCGCTTGCTCACGGAATACGCCGCCATGCCGAAAATCCCGGTGATCGAGAGCATCGCGCCCATGAGACCCATAACGCCCAGCGCTATGGCCGCCATACGCGAAGGAAACAGAGCAAGTTCCAGTCCTTGGCTCCAGGTATCGACGTAAACCGGCAGGCTGGAATCCAGGGTTCGCAAAGCCTTTCTGATAGGCGAGCTCAGTTGACGCGAATCGAATTCCGAGCGCACTACTACCCATGTGCTGCTCGTGGGCGCCTGCAGGATCGGGAGAAACACAGCCGGCTGCGGATCTTCGGCGACGTGATCGTATTTCCCATCCTCCACAATACCTATGACTTGAAGGCGTGTTCCATCGGGCCTTTTGAAGTATCGGCCGACGGCGTTTGTTGGCGAGCCAAAAACCTTGCGAGCGAAAAATTCATTGACCACTGCTACGAGGGGTGCGTCTTTGTCATCATGGCGCGTCAGTGTTCTTCCCGACAGCAGAGTGGTGCCCGCAGCGCGGAAATATTCGGGCGATATGCTGAACACGAAGGAGTGCGCAGAGGCATTCGAGGGCCTGAAGTCCATGACCTCATCGGCAAAAACAAGCGATCCGTTGTAGCCGCCCGCGACCAATGGGGCGCTATCAATCAGTCCGACCGACTGCACGCCAGGTATTGTTTCGAGGGCATCGATCATCCGCTGCTGCATTTCCGCCACGCTGTCGCCGCGATACCCCGCTAGACTCAGGTCGGTGTCCACCAAAAAAGCGTTCTGCGGCTCAAAACCGAAGTCGCTGTGTAGCGACCGGACCAGTCCCCGCACCGCAACAAACGAGGAAGTGATGAGCACTGCGCAAATCGCAATCTGCACGCCAAGCAGCAGATCGCGTACGGTAATCCGCCGTCCGACCGTGCCCAATGATCCGGACTTGACGATCTGATACGGATCGGTATGAAGGACCTGCCTGACCGGAACCGCGCCGAACAAAATTCCGCTCACCAACGTCAGCAGCAGAGCTACTGCATAAACATTCGCATCAGGGTTGACAGCCACGTGCATTTCGGGCCATTTGGAAGCTGGGTGCCACGCGCTGAGCCCATGGAGCAACACAACGCTGCCCCAAATCCCGGCGGCGCCTCCAAGGAAGGAAAGCATGCCAGCTTCAGTGAAAAGCTGCCGCAAGATGCGCAAGCGGCCGGCGCCCAACGCGAGTCGCAACGCAAGTTCTCGCGACCGATCTGCGGCTCGGGCAGCAAACAAGCCTCCTAGATTGGCGCAGGCAGCCAAGAGAATCAGCCCGGCCAAAAGCATCAGGGCGCCCATGAAAGCACGCATCGGCCGGCCAAGATAATCGCCATAGAGACTCGGGCGCGCCAGCGTAAACGTACGTTGAGCGTCTTCCTTGGGGTAGGTTTTTTCCAGATAGGAGCCAATCGAGTTCAGATCGGCAATCGCCTGCTCCCGGCTGACTCCCGCTTTCAAGTGTCCGAGCGTCATGAACACCCACCGGTTCCCGCGCGCGTTCAGATCATTTCCGAGTTGTCCGGCGTTTACGATCGGTATGAACAAATCGGCATCAAAAAACACCAGAGTTCCGTGAAACTCCGGCGGCGCGACGCCGACAATCGTAAACGGGTGTTTGCTCAACTGGATGACACGCCCTATCACGCCGGAGTCATCCTGAAAATGCGTGTGCCAATACGAATAGCCAAGCACAACATAAGGAGCGCTGTTTGGCCCCTGCTCATCGGAAGGGTATAACACACGGCCAAGGTACGGCTGAACACCCAACGAGTCGAAATAGTTCCCGCTGACTTCCGCGAGCCAGATGCGAGAGGGATTCTCTCCGGTGTCCACCCCCGCCTGATCGATGTTAAACGCTGCCAGGCCCTCGAAACTCCGGTTTCGATCACGTAAATCGAGATAGTCGGGATAAGACTCGTACAAGGAAGCCTCGTTTCCGTGCTGGATTGCGTAAAGGGAGTCCGCGTTTGGCACATGCAGCGGGTGCAGGATCAGCGCATTCATCACGCTAAAGACCACTGCATTTGAGCCGATAGCCATGGCCAGGGTCAGCACGGCAACGATCAGGAATCCGGGGCTCTTTGTCAGCATGCGAGCCGCATACCGCAGGTCTTGCCAAAGTGTTTGCATGGCTTCACCCCCAGATTACGGTTGATAAGGGCACTTATTCTTCCCATCTTCCCGTTCTTAACTGCTTGCGCTAGTGATATTTAGCGGCTCGTTTACAGCAATGAGGAACGTCACAGTGTCCGATTGCGGGAAGAGTCGTCGCGCAACCGGACAGCCATACCCACCTTCCAGATTCCGATTAAACGGCCACACGGAAGTGATCTGACGCCGGCTTGACCCGATTAGTAATGGGAAAAGTCGGCTAGTGTTTACCGATGAGGCGGCGCATAGGCAATGTCGTTCGGGGTGGATGACGAGGTACCGGAAGCTATCCGGTAGCGAACTTAGTCCGAGCGTGCCGCGGTAGGACTGTTTGGCACGCTCGAGGTCGTTTTGAAAGATGGTGGACGAGAGGGGATTCGAACCCCCGGCCTCCTCATTGCGAACAGTGGGGAAAATAAGCTAAGGCAAGGCGCCACAATCACTTAGCTATTTTCACGGGGCCCTTAATTGGCAAGTCTGGCAAGCCGGTTTTCTCTTTGTCTTTTCAGTGCAGTTCGACGGTGAGAAGCCGGATAAAATGACGCGCGGTGCCTGTGCCTGTAACGACGACAAAGTCATTTTCGAGAACTCTCTGAATTGGACAACCCGGAGTAAGTTAAATCGGCGAAAAGGAACTTTACCGGTTAGGCGACTAACCGGGCACTTGGAGCACTCATTGAGATAAACTTCCACTAGGAACTTGAAACGGCGGTAATCGATTATGCCTTTTCTAAGGATGTTTCTGCTGCTTCTGCTCGCCTTGCCCTGTTTCATGAAGGCACAAGAGATCAAATATATCGACCTCACTGCTGTTCGTCAGCGCACGGAACTCCGGCACCCTCCAGCACCGCAATCCGATTGTAAAGAGGGCACGCATTGTATTGGTGGTTCCGGCGGTGGCAGCGTGGCAGATGGCGGGCCCGACCAGCGCGATCCGCATGCTCTCGGAATCTACTTGTTGCGTGTTACTCCGACGGACATTACCGCAGCCGAGCCGTTCCAAGTCGAGTTTAAAGTTCTTAACACCGGAACCGCTCCAATCGAGCTACCGGTCTCGCCCCACTTGTCCGACCTCCAACCGAACGATGAGTCGGTGGCCTTCAGCTATTTCAGCCTTGCGCTGGTTGTACGAGGAGAGGGTGAGCCGCAGGGACCACGGGTAGATACTGACGGCTTCGTCGAGCTGTTCGGATCGCCTGACCACGCGGAAAGCATGATGGTATTGCGACCCGGAGAATGGATTCGAGTCAGCGCGAATGTGAAGCTACTCACGTGGCCGCCGGAGCCGGTATCTGCGCGCTTCCGGGGTGACTTTTGGCTGCGAAAGAATACGTTCCATCCGCATCCAGGTGGTCAGTTCATTGAGGCGCATAACCTGTACCCAAACGACACGCCCACCCCGTTTGTGCCTGTCCGTTTACTTCCTCCGGTAGGCTCAGGCCTGCTAAAGCAGTAGCTTGTGCCTCTATGATGCGATGAACCCGCTGGTTAATGTATTGCATCGTGCGACCAGATGGATGTTCTACATTGAGGGCAGTCGCATCGCTTTTCCGTCCATTGATACGAAGATTTCGATGTAATCACCTAGAGCGCCGCCATCATTGACCCACCAAGAGTACCAGCCTGGGGTTTTGTCCTTATCGGCAGTAGACTCGGCTCCGTACAGGATAAACTTTGCTTCATATAGCCAGTACGAGGAAGAGCCTATATGTTCTTTGACGATATAGCCTTTTGCAATCTTACTGTAAGTGCGTTCTGCAGGCACAGTTTTGGCCTAGCGTGGCCAGTTCCCTGTGGCAGGTCAATTATCTTTTGACCTGGACCTGAGGCTTGCCCATCGTGAGATGGAGTCAGAATTGCCCGGCCATCTGCACCCATGTTGAAGGAGATTGCATTACTAGCCAGTGATTTTTCGGCACTTGCGCCGCCTCCATACGCAAACATAAACTGATATTGTCCCGGATAGACCTTAAATCGAATGAGAGTTCTTACGGATTGGCCCGGTGCAATTGCAAAACTCGGGGAGGCTGGGTTTTCATATCCACGATGTAACCCCAGGAACTTTTCTGGTTTCCGACTCCAGCAGACGAGATGTAAGACGCCTCCTCAATGCCGTTTCTGGAAATTAGCGCCACCGAGTCGTCATCCGAGGAGGACAATTCCGGTTTCTCGGCCTCAAAAAGCAGGATTCTGATCTCAGAGCGGTCTACCCTAACAGGGGATTTTCCATTGTTACGGAGCTCGATCAGAAACTGCGGCCGAGTGTATCGACCAAAAGCTTGAACGGCGAGCAACTGCAAACCGTCGAGTGTAACCCACTTTGGCACGGGAACTGGCCCAAGTATTTTATATTTGTGGATCATCGGGTCCTCAAAGAGGAGGCCACCCTGAGTCACTTCTGATGCGTCAACTTGCATGGCGCGGCCTTTGTAAGGGAGTAATCCGCTTTTACATCCGAGGCAACATAGTTTACGTACGGCCCGCTCACCAGATAACAGGTGCCCCAGCGATCAAATACAACCACCCCACAGTATTTTCCAGGACCGAAGAGATAGGCAGAAGCAGTAGCAACAAATAGGCTTGCGAGGATACAAAACCCTAGAGCTAAGATGGCGAAAACCGTCGGCGTGTGACTTTGGGTGCGAGCCATACTGCTTCTCAATCATATCCCTCTACTGGCAGTGTCACCCACAATTCCATGCATAAGGCTCATGCCTGGTAACGCTGTGATCGGAAAATGTGTTAAATCGGCGAAAAGGAACTACCGGTTACGCTAACCAGGAGCTACGCTGAACGCCGCTCTTCCTGACCTCCTCGATTTTCCTTTAGGTCGTGTTGCCTGTCCTTTACATAACGAGGATTTCGCAGTCTGCGAGAAGCCCATAGAGCACCAACGGAGTAAGCCACCGACGTGTAGAATGGCTGCGTGAAAGTGAGTTGGTCATAGCAGCGGAAGTCCGCTTGGCACCCCCACCCGAAGTAGTGCGACAGAGGACCTGTCTCAGGGGATGTTGACCATGGACTAAATGTCGGAATCGCGATGACGGCATAAGTGAGCAGCGCGCCGGGCAAAATCCAGACCCAAAGCATCGAACGATGCACCCAACGAAGGTAAAGTTTCCATCCAAGGTATGCTCCCACAGCAATTTGAATGGGAAAGAAGGGTGTGTTGGTCGATAGCAGATGCATTCCGCGAATTAGGGCCGAATTCCCCCATGGTTCATGCACCTCCCTGACTGAGCTTCTTAATAGAAACACGCCCAACGTCGTGAGCCAAACCACGCCTTCGGTCCCGATGATTTGGTGCATCACAAAGACCAGCGCGGAGCTGACCCAATAAGCACCGCTTCTTTTATTGGGAGGCACTTAGATACGCTTTCTGTTGTTTCGCAGATAACTCGGTTTTACTTTCCTCTTTGCCCAGGTCTCGAGAATGCGTACGGAAGCGACACGAGCAAAAAATTCCAAAGAATTGCCAACGCGACAAATGGTGTTCGACGGTCCACCAGATGAGAAATCCTCCCCCAATCAGAATTACAATCCAATTCATGAAATGGATGACGATTGAAAACCACGGCCAAGCGCCAGTCTGGTGTCTGTACGAGGTCCACCACTTAACCGTTCTGCCGCACCGGGCACTTGAATGCGCGGCATTCATTTTCGCTATCTTCTCTTCGCCGTATTCTCATAGGTCCGTAGCGTTAATTCACTCGTTCCGTAACGCCACCATCGGATCCAGCCGGGACGCATGCCGGGCCGGTACCGCACAGGCAACCGTCGCCACCAAGCTCAGGAGCAACGCTCCCCCAACCAGGATTATCGGATCTCGCGCGTTTCCTCCCGCCCAACTCTCAAGAATCCTGTTCATCATCAGGGTAAGCGCCAGTCCAGCCGCAATCCCGCTCCCCACACTCACCACCGTCGACGCAAACACAATCCGCATGACCTGCGTCGGCTGTGCGCCCAACGCCATCCGAATTCCAAATTCGTTCGTGCGCTGTGCCACGACATAGGACACCACGCTATACAACCCGACTGCCGCGAGTGCTAATGCCAGCCACGCCAGGATTCCAAAGATCCATGCCGCCAGACGCTCCTGCTGCCATTCCGGCAGGTCGGTGATCCAGGTTTCCAGGTCCCTGGCGATGCTGTAGGTCTGCTGGTCTGGATTCACCGCAGCCAACTGTTTCTGCACGGCGTGCAGCAACGTCAGCGGTGGCACTTCCGACCTCACCAGAATCTGCGTACCTTGCCACATGTTCAGCGTGAAGGGAATATAAACCGCCGGCTTGACCGGGTCACCCAGCCCATCGTTTCGCGCATCGTCCACGATTCCAACAATCCGCAACCACGACTCGGCCATCCTTGGCGCTGACAGAATCGTCGGCGGGCTATCCTCAATTTTGGGCAACTTCACCGAACTTCCAATCGCGTTGCCGTTGGGGAAGTACCGTTGCGCCAACGTCCGGTTGATGACGGTGATGTGTGAGCCATTCTGATTTTCCGTTTCGCTCCATATCCGTCCTTGCAGAAGTGGAATTCGCAGGACTGGGAAATACCCCGGGCTCACCAGATTGACGGACGTCATCTGTTCTTCCGTTGAGGGCTTTTCCAGGATCTCAAACTGCGTCTTCCCTCCATTCCGCGGCGGTGTGGCGTTGCTCGAAATCGCCGCCATTCTCACTCCGGGCGTCTCCGCCACCTTCGCTCGCATTTGCTCGAAATAAGCCGCGCGCGCTGCCCAGGTCGTAAAAGCGCCGTCGTGAAGCGGAATTTCCACCGACATCACATTACGGGGATCGTAGCCGAGCGGCTTATGCATCAGCCCCAAAAAAGCCTTCAATGCTGCTCCCGCCCCGGCAAGCAACAACAAGGTCAGCGCAACCTGACTCGCGATCAGCACGTTGTTCGTTCTGCTTCCCGCCACACTGCCCGCGACGCGGCGCAAGTTTGTCTGTGCCAACTGCCCTGCCTGCGTCCGCGAAAGCTGCAACGCCGGCCACAATCCAAACAGAACTCCCGTCGCCACTCCCACCGCAACACTAAACAAGAGCACCGGAACATTGATGCGAATCACCACCTCCGGTGCAAAGGCATATTGAGGCAATAACGCCCGAATACCCGCCAAGAGTCCATAAGATGCAAAAACGCCCAGCACCGCGCCGATCACGGCAAGCAGGAGAGACTCAGTCAGTAACTGTCGCACAATGCGCCCCCGCCCCGCTCCGACCGCCGCGCGGACAGCGAATTCATGCTGCCGGGCCGTGCCCCGCGCCAACAGGAGAATCGACACGTTCCCGCAACCAATCGCCAGTAGCAGTGCCACGCCGCCAAGCAGCAGATATAAAGTTCCGCCGATACTTCGAACAACCCAGTCGTTCAGCCCTTCAACTTGCACTCGGAAGTGCTCGGGAAAGTGCTTCGGCATGTCGCTTGCGAATTGATTCAGCAGAGGCTGCAACGCGGCGTCGGCCGCTTCGTGCGTCACACCCTTTCGCAGCCGCAGATTGATGATGAACGTCAGCCCCGGATCTTGCGTGAGTTTCAGTGGCAGGTAGACATCCGCGCTATACCAGCGAAATCGCGGCGCTGCTACTCCTACAATCAGATAGTTCCTTCGGTCCAGTTGAATCGTTTTTCCGACCACGTTCGGGTCCGAAAGGAAATGTGTCTGCCAAAACTTGTAGGACAGCACGGTGACTGCTTGCGGGTCCTGTCCCTCGACGGCGTCCGACGGCCAGAGTCCCCGCCCTAGAGCTGGCGGTACTCCGAGATCGGCGAAACCGTTCGCGATTAACCCGATGGCGTCGACATTCTCCGGAATGTCGTGCCCAGTCAGAATCATGGCGTGGTAATCCATGGCCAGCAGGCTTTCCACAATTGCGAGCTGCCGCACTTGACGGACCTGCGCCCCATTGAGATTGATCCAATCCGTCTGGCCCGCCTTGCTTTGCATCGTAAGCCGAACAATCCGGTCCGCCGCCGTGAACGGGTATGGGTTGATCAACCCCGCATAGATCACGCTGAACACCGCCGTCGTCGCCCCAATCCCCAGTGCAAGCGACACTAACGCAGTCAGCGCCAGCCCCGGGCTCCTGACAAGCTGTCTGACCGAATATTGCAGATCCTGCACTATCGTCCGCACCTCTTCATCGTAGATCGTCTTCCGACCATTACCTCTCTTTGCTGACATTACGCGCACTTTGCAATCGGAGGCAATTACCGTTTTCCGATTTCGAGTCTGATTAACGCGCAAATCATAGTGCGCCGTGAAAAAGCGCTGGTCCTCAGCGGGAGAGAAATCCCGTCCGGGAGCTGGTTCGTTCCACCCGGTAGCAATCGAAGCAGCAGCGGAGGCAACGAAGCTGCTGAAGCCTTCGGTGTAGAAGGTCGCATTGGCGACTCGGCGAGCATGCAGGCCGTAACGTGAGTAAACGCTGAGCAGGCCTCGAAAAGCGTAATGCAGGGGGCGACCCGCCTACGATTCGGGGAAGGACGAAGACGATGGAATCGCATGAGCGAACAAGGTTCCATCGGACCTGCCGGGGTAGTGGCGACGGCATGCAGGCAAAGGGGACCATGCGCAACACGGGAAGTCCCAGCGGTGATCGCGGTGTGGATCAACTGGCAGCTCGTGAGAGACGGGCCGGGCTGACTGGGATCGCGGAGAGGCTCGTAGTACTGACGAAGCCGGGGGAGGGAAGGGGCCTCAGTTGAAGGCGGACGCAAGAAGCGACGATAGAAAGGGAGATTGGCGATGAGCCTGATAACTCCCGAGTTGTTTTCAGAAGTTGCAGACGGCGTCACAGGCAATGGCCTCGGCGATTGCGTGAGTCTTCTCCGAGAGCCGGATGCGGTTCGATGAGCGGGGTGTGGAAACGGAGCATGGCGGAGCTAGTGAGGCACCGACTGACGAAAGGGTCGGCAAACCACCGCGCCACACCTCGACTCCACCTCAAGCTGTGGCCCTCTGACGTAGTTTGAAATGACACCTACAGGAGTGGCTGCACTCGTTGACTCGCGGATGGCCGGAAGCAACCCGGTTACTTCCGCAGCAATGCCAGGCGCAGGTTATCGCCCTGTGGCACGCGGACACCGAGAGTATACTGGTGACGCGGAGCTCCATCTCCCGCGAGTGATCACCATACCTGATGGAGATTCCTAAGCCCTTGGAGGTAGTCATCCTTTTCTAGCCTGCTCTCTACTCCAAATTCTGTCAGGATCGTGATCATCTGCCCCAGAGGAAGCCCGGCAAGCTCCGCAGCCCTGCCGAGGGAAGCCTCTCC
>QHZB01000492.1 GCA_003224525.1 Acidobacteriota bacterium
GGCGGTGTTCGCCCCGATGCCAAGGGCCAGCGTCAGAACGGCCACGGCCGTGAAACCCGGAGAGCGCGCGAGCATGCGGATGGTGTACTTCAAGTCGCGAAGGATGGTGTCGAGCCAACCGATGACAGTCATGCGGCGTGG
The DNA here is from genome assembly GCA_003224525.1 of Acidobacteriota bacterium. Taxonomy (GTDB): domain Bacteria; phylum Acidobacteriota; class Terriglobia; order Acidiferrales; family UBA7541; genus Acidiferrum. Next base: position 142 of record QHZB01000492.1, read on the forward strand.
GGCTTCATTGGCGGACATGGTCACAGGGACACCTCCGGATAGCTAGAGATAAAGACGAAGAAATTGGTGAAAAGTTTGATGGAATTAAGAGGGAAAGGCTGGCAGACCGAAGGCTTGATTCACCATCGACCCGAAGGAAGCCGGCTATAATAATGTATGCGCGGAGGCATGGATCAGTTGAGATTCTTCGCTTCGCTCAGGATGACAGGCAAAGGCGAGGCGAACACCTAACCGCGTGAAGGGCACGAAGGGGACGAATGAGGCCGACACGCAGGCAAAGTTTAGTCGGCGCTGGTTGTGGCTACCTTGTGGATGCCCGGGCCTTCCTCTTTTTGCTGAAAAAAAGCGGCGACACGGTCAATGATCTCATTGAGCGGAGTACGGGGACGGAAACCAGTAAGGGCCTGTAGCTTTTCGACGGAGGGCACGCGGCGCATCATGTCCTCAAAGCCGGGTTCGTAGGCCTGGTCGTAGGGCACATACTCTATGGGTGAGGAGCTGCTGGTGCGCTCCTTCACTTTCTCGGCCAATGCCTCGATGGTGATTTCCTCGGTGTTGCCGACGTTGACGACTTCGCCGATGGAGCGCTCCGTGTCCATGAGGCGGATGAGTCCTTCGATGGTGTCGCGCACATCGCAGAAGCAGCGAGATTGCTTTCCGGTGCCGTAGATGCTGATGGTGGAGTTGTCCAAGGCAGACTTGACGAAATTGGGGAGCACCATTCCGTAGCGTCCGGTTTGCCGGGGACCAACGGTATTGAACAAACGGGCCACGATGACGGGCAGTTTCTTTTCCTTCCAGTAGGAGAGCGCGAGAAACTCATCGAGCGCCTTAGAGGCCGCGTAGCTCCAGCGGCCCTTTGTGGTGGGGCCAAGAACGAGATCCGCGTCCTCGTGGAAAGGAACGTTGGTATTCTTGCCGTAGACCTCCGAGGTGGAAGCGGTGAGAACGAGTTTCCTCTTCTTCGAGGCGGCTTCGAGGATCAATTGAGTGCCGTTTACATTGGTCTCGATGGTCTTGACGGGGCTTTCGACGATGAGCTTGACTCCGACAGCGGCGGCCAGATGGACGATCACATCGGCATCATCAACAAGTTCGGCGAGCAACTGGCGATTCTCAATGTTATCCAGGTGATATTGCATACGGCCGGAAGACTTGAGATGACGGATGTTATCGACACTGCCCGTCGAAAGGTTGTCGAGCAAAACGACGCGGTCGCCGCGGCCGAGAAGCCGCTCCGCGAGGTGTGAACCAATAAAACCGGCGCCGCCGGTGATCAGATAGCGCAAAGGGCCTCCTTAAAGGGCCTCGGAGTCATCGTCGCGGGAGACGCGCTCGGTAACGGCTTCGGAATCTTCTTCATGCGGAGCTTCAACCACTTCCTGGGGACCATATCCATAAGAGTACGGATAATACCGATAAGAGTAGTAGTAATCCGGGGCGCTGGAATCCACGGCATTGAGAACGACGCCGAGGATTCGGCACTTCACGCTATTGAGCAGATCACGGGTGCGCGTGAAGGCAGCCTTGGGTGTTTCGCCACTCCGAACGACGAGCAAGACGCCGTCGGCCTGCACGGAAAGAATCACGGCATCAGTGGCGGCCATGATAGGAGGTGAATCAATGACGATAAACTTGAATTTGGTGCGCAGCTCAGTGATGCCATCCGCTAACTTGTGTGACGACAGCAAATCCGCAGGATTCGGCGGGAGCGGTCCAGTGGGAATGGCGACTAGATTCGCAATCGTGGGGTGCGGCACACACACCAGATCAAGACTTGAAACGCCGGCCAGATACGAACTTAAGCCGGCATATTTTCCGCCGCCGAGATTGAGGAGACGTCCAATGCCCGGTTTGCGAAGGTCGGCATCCACGATCACGGTGCTGTCCCCGAGCTGCGCCAAGGTGACGGCAAGGTTCGCGGCCGCCGTGGTCTTGCCTTCGCGTGGCAAGGCACTCGTAACCAGGATCACCTGTGGTGGATGATCAGCCCGCGAGAGCAGGATGGACGTTCGCAAGGCGCGAAAGGCTTCCGACATCTGCGATTTAGGAAGATGCTGAGCGGCCAGCTCGATTCGCATTTCGTGGCCATTTGCGGCAGGGCCCTGCAGCAGCCCGCGCTTCTTAGCATGCCCGTTTGACCCGGTAAATTGCGGCACGACCGCGAGCGAAGGCAACCGCGCAAGGGTCTCGATGTCGTCGGGCGTCTTCACCGTGTTGTCCAAATACTCGCGAAGGAGGGCTAGGCCGATGCCGCCAACCAGACCAACAAGAAACGCCAGCGCCAAGTTGCGAGTCTTCGCGGGACGGGCCGGCGTGGACGGGATCATAGCCGGATCGACAACGCGAATGTTCGAAGAGCGCAAACCTTGGGAAATGGCAGTTTCCTTCAATTTCGTCATCAGGCCTTCGTACAGAGTCTTGTTGGCCTCGGCCTCGCGCTTGAGGATGTTGTATTCCACAAGCTTTTCGGCCATGTGGTTGGTTTCGGCCTTCTGCTCATCGAGGGCCTGGGTCAGGAGAGATTCGCGCTGCTGTGCTTCGCGATAATCGCTCTCCAGGACAGCTAGTATGTTCTTTTTTTCTTTTTCAATGCTCTGGTCATAGTCCTTCAGCTGCGCCTGGAGACGCTGCACCTTGGGGAAATTAGGACCATACTGGTTCAATGCATCCGTATAATCTGATGACACCTCGCTGCGTTTTTTCAACAATTCGGTAAGTGCAAGATTGCTTTGGATCTGTGGTACAGCATCGAGATTCCCGGACTTGGCAAACTGATAGAGCGATTCCTTTTTCATGCGCTCGCTTTGCGCGTCGGTCAATTGCTTGTTAATGTCTGAGAGCCGCTGGGAGGTGATGTTCTGTTTGTCGTCGAGTGTCCAGATCTGGTTTTGCCGTTCATAGGCGATGCGCGCGTCTTCGGCCCTTTGCACTTTGATCTTTAACTCAGTGAGCTGATCCGCTAGCCAGGCGGAGGCCCGCGTTGTGGCCTCATACTTACTGCTAAAATTTTGCTCGATGTAGGAGGCGATGTGCGCGTTGACAACTCGCGCGGCGAGCTGGGGATCCGTCGATTCGAAACTGACATCCATCAGGCGGCTGTTGGGGACACGCTTCACGCTGAGACTTCCGAGGAACTCACCGAGCCCCGGCGGGCGCTTCTGGTTTGCGAGACTGCCGACCGCTATTGCCTCCGAGGGCCCGCTCGGCGACGAAAACTCCGGGCGAGCCGAAAGGCCGTTATTGCGAATGGTTTGCAGCGCGAGTGTTTCGCTGGTCAGAATCTTGG
>QHZB01000025.1 GCA_003224525.1 Acidobacteriota bacterium
CAACTCGCAGAGCGGTATCTTCGCTTAGGCGCATAGGCTCTTCGGTGCATCTCCGCTTTTGCTAGCTCGTCGGCAAATTCAGCTTCAATCTGTGCACGGTCAGCAGGCGCTGGAAGATCGATGTGAGTGTGGGTATACACCATAGTCCCATCAGCAGGCTGAAGGATTTCCGCACTTGCCGAAAATCCGGTGGTCAACAGTTGGTAGCTATATCGTATTTTCTTCCCATCAGGCAGTTTCTTAGTCCACTCGTCGTATTCCTGAAGCGCCACGCCTATTCACCAGCGAGTAGTAACGCAGTCATACTGCCGACTTCAGCGGAGCAAAAATCGAGGAATTGTTCTACGGAACTGAGCTTGCAATCGGTCACCAGCCAATAGATATTGGAGCCGGGCTGGTGCTCGAAAGCTACCCCTTATTAATTAGAAAAGCAAACCTCAAATAGTATCGTTAGCCGTACCTCGACGCTGTATGCAAAATGAAATCAGGATGTGCCTTTCCATTTTCAGACTACTGACGGTTGAACTTTCTCCCATCCATTTGCTGCTGCTTCTGGCTTTGATCCTGGTTATTTCTATCGTAAATGTGGCCGGGTACGTTCGGGAGAAAGAGCGTTAGCGACCGGGTCGCCCTCATCGCCAAGCCAAGCTATGCCCTTGCGGTTTTGTGGTGCACCGCAAAATCGCAAATATGCGCCGTCCATAGATATGCGGAGTGTCTTCAATTGCAGATGACGAAAACGAAGCCCTGCTTCGACGAAAGGACAGCGCGCTGTACGGGGAACTCCGCATAACGTAGGCTCCCGTATGGCCGCCAAGGCTGGCGGCCAGGAGAGACTACATGAACATTTCTGAACTTCTGTCGCTACCCCATGACATGAATCCTGGGCCGGTGGCTCCTTATCTTGAAGGCTTTGCCGCCCAGATGGCATCGGTCGGCCACACCTCTTTTACGATCAACGGCTACCTGAGCTCAGCCATTCACTTCGGCGGATGGGTGGAAGCCAGCGGCCTAAACTTTGCGGATGTTAATGAAGAGACCATCAAGGCGTTCGGAGCACATCATTGCCAATGTGCCGGACGACGCAGCCAGAAACACGTTTCCCGAAAGTATACGGCACGCGTTCAGCGCTTCGCTGAGTATCTGCGGCAACAAGGGGCTATCCGAGCGATTGCGGGCTCGATGACCGAAGCTCCTTCATCCCTCAGCGCCTTCCGCGATTGGCTTCTGCGGCATCGGGGAGTGGCGCTGGTGACTGTAGAGCGCCACGAACGCCTGATCACACGAATGCTGCCGGCGCTCGGCATGGATGCCGGCAAGTACAATGCAGCCTCGGTGCGCAAGGTCATTCTGGATCAGATACGCGGCTGTCGGCCCGCTCATGCAAAAACGATCGTCGGAGCGCTGCGCGTCTACTTGCGATTTCTTGCAACGAACGGCGCATGTCATCCTGATCTCGACCATGCGCTGCCGACCGTGGCGGAGTGGAAGCTTTCCTCTCTGCCGCGGTACCTCGACGCCAACCAGGTGGCCCGCCTCGTAGACTCCTGTAGTAAGGACGGCCCGCAGGGATTGCGGGACCGCGCGATTGTATTGCTGCTGCTCCGGCTCGGACTCCGCGCGGGCGACATCGCCAGCATGCGCCCAACGGATATCGATTGGCAGGATGCCACGGTGTTGGTGCGAGGCAAGGGGCGCAGAGATGTCTGTTTACCTCTGCCACAGGATGCTGGAGACGCGGTTCTGGACTACATAGAACATGCACGCCCACAGGTCGCCATCGACCGCGTGTTTCTCTGTGCCAAGGCGCCATTCCGTCCCCTCCGAGCGGGAATGATCGTTTCCGGCATCGTTCGTGCCGCACTCCGACGCGCTGGGATTGAGAATCCACCATCCCATGGCGCGAATCTCCTCCGGCATACCGCCGCTACCATCATGTTGCGTGCAGGCGCCACATTGGACGAGATCGGAACCGTTCTGAGACACAAGTCGCCGGATACAACTGCGCACTACGCCAAGGTCGATATCGCTGCCCTCCAGCAAATCGCTCAACCCTGGCCAAAGGAGGGCACATCATGCTGAACGAGGCTGTGGATCGTCATATCGAGCTGTATCGGAGTATGGGGTTCAAGTACAAAGTCCAGGCATACATGCTCCACAGCTTCGCAGATTTTGCCGAAAGCCGGTCGGAGCAGTTCATACGCACAGATACAGTTTTGGAATGGGCGACGAGCGCTCCGTCGATCCGCCAGCGCTATAATCGCCTGCTCACCGTCCGCCGCCTTGCCTGTGCACTCAAAGCGGAAAACGAGCAGCATCAGGTGCCTCCGGCCGATGTTTTCGGCCACGCGCCAAAGAGGCGCCGGACCTGCCACATTTTCACCCAAGATGAAATCGATCGTCTTCTGCGAACCGCTGCGCAGCTCACATCCAGGAGATCGATACAACCGGTTACGTTCAGGGCTTTACTCTCTCTGATAGCGGCTACCGGGCTTCGTGTTTCGGAGGCTTTGAAGCTCCAACTCTCGGATATTACCGAAGATGGGCTGCTGATTCGGGCCACGAAATTCCAGAAGAGCCGTCTTGTTCCCCTTCATGAGACCGCAAGTCACGGATTACAGCAGTACCTCGCAACCCCTAAGCGAACCAAAACAATCACCGCCACTGTATTTGTTTCCAAGCGTGGCACGCCGATTCCTTATTCGACAGCCAACCAGACGTTTTTGTATCTGGCACGTTCCGCTGGGCTCCGGCCTGGTCCAGGGCTCGGCGGTTGCCGCATTCAGGACCTACGTCACACCTTTGCGGTCCGGTCACTGGAGCAATGTGCCGGGGATCGTAAAGCTGTGGCGCGGCAGATGGCCGCGCTGAGCACGTATCTTGGTCATGCTCACGTTTCAGACACTTACTGGTATCTGCAGGCTACGCCGAAGCTCCTGTGCGACGTGGCGGAAGCCGCCGAGGCTCTGCACCAGGGAGGTAAGCAATGACGCCGCTCGGTCCTCACCTGACGGTATTCTTGCGCGAATACCTCCCGAGCCAGCGCGAAATGAGCGTGCAGACTTCTGACACGTACGCCTACGCCTTCCAGTTGCTGGTATGTTTTGTGGCGGAGCGCCTGAAGACCACTCCCTCGGCGCTCTCGATCGAGCAACTCGACCCAACACTTGTTTTAGCTTTCCTCGAACACCTCGAGAAAGAGCGTGGAAACTGCGCCAGGACCCGAAACTCAAGACTGGCGGCTATCAAAACATTTTTCCGTTTTCTGGAATACCGGTTACCGCCATGTCTTGACCAAGCCCGCCGAATTCGTGCTATTCCGGTGAAGAAGACTGACGAGGTAATCATCGGATATCTCAATCGTGAGGAGCTTCAGGCTTTGTTGGATGCTCCTGACCCGAGTTCTCGGCAGGGCTTGCGGGACCGTGCGATGCTTCATCTGGCCTACGCTGGCGGGCTGCGCGTGTCAGAGTTAGTCGGGTTGCGGATGGCTGACCTGGCCCTCCACCCCCAAGCAACCATTCATGTGATGGGCAAAGGCCGTCGTGAGCGCATACTACCTCTATGGAAAGAAACAGCGTCGGCGCTTCGTGGTTGGCTCAGAGTTCGTGGGGAGCCACAGAGCACGGCGTTGTTTCTGAATGCCCGGGGCGATGCAATGACCAGATCGGGGTTCGAATACATTCTGGAGGAGCACGTTCGAACTGCGAGCGCAAAACAACCCTCGCTAGCCAACAAACGGGTTTCGCCCCACAGCCTTCGACACTCGTGTGCCATGCATACTCTGCATGCGACCGGCGACATTCGGAAAGTCTCGCTCTGGCTCGGCCATGCTACGCTCCAAAGCACGGAGATCTACCTCAGAGCCGACCCTACGGAGAAGCTGGAGGCCATGGCGTCTTTGGTCCCGCCCACCTTACGACGCGGTCGCTTCCGACCACCAGATAAGTTGCTCGCCATGCTTCGGCCCAAACCGTAGCGCCCGTTATGCGCCGTCCGAGGCCTCGCGAATGGCCAGTTTTGTGGGTCGGCACGGCACAACTCCGCATATCTATGGACGGCGCATATTTGCGGTTTTGTGGTGCACCGCAAAACCGGAAGGGGATTGACGGGCTAGCGCGAGTGTGCCGAGAGCAATTGCAGTCCGACCCCTTCTCCGGCCGACTGTACGTTTTTCGCAATCGACGAGGGACGACGATCAAGGTGCTGGCCTACGATGGCCAAGGGTTCTGGCTGGCGCAGAAGCGCTTGTCGAAGGGCCGGTTTCGGTGGTGGCCGGAAGGGCTGCAGGCTCGCGAGGTGACGAGAACTCTGGAGGCGCATCAACTGCAGGTTTTGTTGGCCGCGGGAAACCCTGGGGCAACCCAGGCAGCGCCGTGCTGGCGTGCGTTGAACGTGCCGAGCTGAAGAAGAAGGCCGGACTTGCGTTCTTTTCGCGTCTTTGCTACGCTCCGGGACATGGAGTTCGTCTTTCGTTACCGCAGCCAGGAGATCACTAGCGAGCAGATAGGGTTCATCCGCCAGTTGATTGCCGCGCATCCTGGTGCCACTCGCCGGCGGCTTTCCTTGCTCCTGTGTGAGGCCTGGGGATGGAAGCAGGTCAACGGGGCGCCGCGCGACATGGTCTGCCGCGGGTTGCTGCTGGGTCTCGACCGGGCTGGACACATCGCGTTGCCGCCGCCGCGGCAACTCCGTTTCAACCCCACGACTCGATACCAGGCCGGGCGACAGAAAGCGACGGCCCTGGAGATCGACACCACTCCGCTCGTGGTGGCGCTGCGTGCACTGCCGCCGCTGGAGTTCCGCTCCGTGCGGCGTACCCCGCAAGAGCCGCTGTTCAACGGCCTGCTCGAGCAGTATCACTACCTCGGCTACAAACAGCCAGTCGGGGAGCACGTGAAATTTTTGGTCTACGCGGGAGCGCGACCAGTAGCCTGTTTTGCGTGGTCCTCGTCGGCACATTATCTGGGCTGCCGGGACCGCTTCCTAGGCTGGTCGGCCGCAGCCCGGCGCAAGAACATCCGCCTGCTGGCCTACAACTCAAGATTTTTGCTGCTACCCTGGGTGGAGATTCGCTGTTTGGCCTCGCACCTTCTGGCGCGCATGACCGGAATGCTCTCCGCGGAGTGGGAGCGCGTTTACGGTCATCCGATCTACTTTGTGGAAACCTTCATTGATCCGGAGCGCTACCGCGGGACCTGCTACCGGGCGGCGAACTGGAAGGTGTTAGGTGGCACAACCGGTCGCGGCAAGAACGCCTGGAGCAAGAAGCCCAATCGCCCGATCAAGGAAGTGCTGGGGTATCCGCTCACGCTGCACTTTCGTGAGTTGCTGGCCGAGGTTTAAGATGAAGGCCGCCGACGAGGTGATCGAAGTGAACCGGGAAGAACTGCAAGGGTTGCTGGAGCGGAAGCGGGAGACGCTGGGCGAAGAGGATTATCAGAAACTCCAGAAGCTTCTGAGGGCCTTCAGTTATCTGGCCGACTTGATCGGTGAAAAAGATACGACCATCAGTCAGCTGCGTGCGCTGTTGATGAAACCGAGCACGGAGAAGACGAGCAGGGTTCTGGAGCAGGCAGGCCTGGAAGCCGCTCAGAAGAATCCTCCCTCGCGGCTCACCACGAACCAGAAGCCGAAACCGGGGCACGGACGGAATGGCGCGGGGGCGTATTGTGGCGCTGTGCAGATTCCGATCGCGCACCGTTCCCTGAATCCGGGAGATCGTTGCCCAGAGTGCTTGAAGGGGAAGGTCTACGAGCAGAAGAAACCGGGGCTGCGCATTCGACTGGTGGGGCATGCACCGATTGCGGCTACAGTCTATGAACTCGAGCGTTTGCGCTGCAATCTGTGCGGCGAGGTGTTTGAAGCCGAGGCGCCGGAGGGTGTGGGGGAGAAGAAGTACGACGAGAGTGCTGCGGCGATGATCGCGTTGCTCAAATACGGCAGTGGGGTTCCTTTCTACCGGCTGGCCGGGCTGGAGAAGAATCTGGTATTCCGCTGCCGGCGTCGACGCAGTGGGAGATTGTCGAAGAACTGGCAGAAGGGATTCGGTCCGCTTTCGAAGAACTGATCCGCCAGGCGGCACAAGGGGAAGTCTTTCACAACGACGACACCAAGATGCGATCCTATCGCCGGACCGGGAGAGTGCTCCCGCTCTGGGAAGTCCAGAGGAGAGCTCCCGTTCGAGCGAGCGCACGGGGCTGTTCACGTCCGGCATTGTGTCCACGAAACAGGGGCAGCGGATCGCGCTGTTTTTCACCGGGCGGCGGCACGCGGGAGAGAACTTCGCCCAAGTGTTGGCGCGCCGTGCCGCGGGACTGCCTCCGCCGATTCAAATGGCCGATGGCCTGTCGTGGAACTTTGCCAAGCTGCCGAAGACGCTGCAGGTCATCATCGGAAACTGTAACGCGCACTCGCGGCGGCGCTTTGTGGAGGTGGTGTCCAATTTCCCGGAGGAATGCCGTTACGTGCTGGAAAGCCTGGCTGAGGTGTACGGGTATGAGGCCCAGGCCGAAGAGCGAGGTTTGTCCGCGGAGGAGCGACTGCGTTTTCATCAGGAACACAGCGGACCAGTGATGAAGAGACTGCACGCCTGGATGCTCGCTCAGTTTGCGGAAAAGAGAGTCGAGCCGAACTCCGGGTTGGGATCAGCAATGACTTACTACTTAAAACATTGGGAACGGCTCACGCTTTTCCTCCGCCAAGCCGGCGCCCCGCTGGATAACAACCTTGTCGAGCGGGCCTTGAAGAAAGCGATTCTGCACCGCAAGAATTCTTTATTCTATAAGACCGAGAACGGCGCCGAGGTGGGCGACCTGTTCATGAGTTTCATCCACACGTGCGAACTGAACGATGTCAATCCGTTCGCTTACCTCGTTGAGCTCCAGAAACATGCGGAGGAGGCAGCGCGCAACCCGTCCGCGTGGATGCCGTGGAATTACCGTGAGGCTCTGGCCCGAGCCGGCATCGGGACTGGTATTTGATGTCTCAAACGAAGGTTAAAGAAACCCGTTCTTGCGACCGGCCTGGTTGCTACCAACAGTTCATACCCACTTCACCCCGGCAAAAGTTCTGCTCGAAAGAGTGTCAGCGCGCGATGCAGCGCGTTGTAGAGCGAGAACGAAGATGGCCACGGGCGAGACGGCGTAGGTAAGGCGACCAGCGACTACGCTCTTCCCGAAAGCTCACCTACACTGCACAGCACATCAAGGCAGCCGCACAGCCAAGAATGGCTGTGCCACTTTGGGCTATTCGCTAAGTGCGGTTTCGAAGAGAGCGCTTGTAAGAGGAGGAGGGTTGAAACTCCAACACTGACTCCCAAGGCATATGGAGAATCCAAACTGCGAGAGGAATGCGTCGAAAACTTCCACGGTTTCGTAGTGATTGTCTTCCAGGAACTAGCCATGCGAATTGAAGGGGAAAACGAGGAAGTGTTTATTCGTCGATCCGAGCGCGTCGAAGAGCAACTTCGCGCGCGGCGCACCGACCAGCACGTCGAGAGCACCGTCAACCACCAGAGCGGGAGCCTTAATTCTACTGCCTATGCGGAAGGGCCAAATCAACCTCGCAAATGCGAAGGCCTGGGTTTGCGACTCCAAGACGGAAAACGGTGTCGCAGAAGTGCCGTTGACCCCCATCGCAGTCACGGCGTTTCAAAACCAAATCTCACTTGCTGGGCCAGGCGAATACTTGTTTCCAGCTCGCAGAAGTGCCGAGGGACATCAGAAGTCCGTTAAGAGAGCCTGGCGCACAGCGCTACGTAGATCGGGTGTGCCGTACTTCAGAATCTACGATCTCCGGTCCACGTATGCTACCCGCCTCAGTGCGGGCGGCGTAGCGGATGAATGGGTCACGCAGTTGCGGTGCCGCATCTGGTGTCGCTTACACGAAAACGCGCGGTGCAACCACCCTCTCGAATTGGACTGACGTTGGACCGAAAACACTTTGACTGGCGCAATGGCGCTCGTGCGCTCCTCGTCGGAATGTGCAGATGGCAGTCAACCTTCGACCCTTCGGTTAACAGCCGAGTGAACAATTTAATCAAATCTTGCCGGAGTTTGCGCTAATCGAAGGAAACCAGCAAGTCGTGATGAAACGGAGCGAGTCGTTTTCTCCTTCTCTTTTTATTTTTTGTTCGCAATTCGCTGCGATTTGCCGCGATTCGTATGACATTTTTACGACAGCGCGGACTTGACTCGTGGGGTTGCAGCAACCATTGTTGAGGGCCACAGGTCAGGTTGCTATACTCTGGACGATGCCGCATGCTGAATGACAGTCCTAAAGAGGGAATTCTATGAGCGTCTCGCTGACTCCAGAGCTGGAACGGTTTCTAAACGAGCAAGTCCGAAGCGGCCGATACTCTTCCAAAGAGGAAGCCGTGGGCAAAGCCGTAGAGCTGCTCAAGGAGATGGAAGAGGCCGAGGGCCGGCTCGAAACACTGCTGCAAGAAGCCGAAGACAGCGGTCCGGCGACCGAGATGACGGCGCAGGATTGGGCGGACATCGAAAACGAAGGCTTAAAGAGGCTCCGGTCTGGCAAGTCCGCCTGATTCCATGGCTCGCGTGATCAAGCGCGTTGCCGCAAAACGAGATCTGACGGACCATTTCGTATTTCTGGGAGACAATGCCAGCGTGGACGTGGCGCGCCGTTTTCTTCACGCCTGCAACGTCAGCTTTCAAGCCTTAGCGCACATGCCTGAACTGGGCACGCAAAGGAGCTTTAGGAATCCTCGCTTCTCTTCCGTCCGCGCCTGGCTGGTGAAGGGCTTCGAGCGCTATCTCATCTTCTACCGCCCGCTCACCGATGGTGTTGAGATTCTCCGGGTCATCCACTGCGCCAGAGACATCGAACGCCTTTTTCGTTAGAGTTTCCTGATTACTCCACGGTGCGTATCCGTGGCTTTCGGCATGATCGTGGCCGTGGTCTTTCTCTTCTCTGCTGTGGTTTCCTTGATTCGGCCGGGTCCGGTTTCCAGTCCGCGTGCCTTCGCGAAGCAATCCTCGCTACGCAGTAATCTTCTAAAGTCTCTCCTGCATGTTTCAAATGGGTCATTATGAAAGTCCTATAATAAGTCTTCATCGCTCAACGTCACAGCAGGAGCTTGAGCAGCGGCCATTCGTGTGCGCCGCTGCATGACCAACAACTGCAGGAGCGGTTGATCTGTTGCGCCTGAACTCACAAATCTCCGTAAGCGATGCGCCGCATTTGCGTGCTCAACGGCGGTGGAGGAAATCTATATCCTCTCTTCGGGTTGGGACAAGGACTTTTGCGCAAGATCGGCGAAAAATAAAGTTTGGCGTTAGTGGTACAAAAGGCTTGCCCCACACGAAACTTACACCTCCGGACTCCATACAGTGAAGCAGTCGTGACATTTTCGTGACAGCGGATTTCTTCGCGGCAACGCATTCGCCGAAAGTGCTTATCGTTCAAGAATTTGGAGCGCAGCAGTTACCCTTCGCTCTGAGGAACCCTTCGGTTCCGAACCGAATGCTCTACCCAACGCGTAAGTGCATTCTTGGACTGAATGGACCGAGAATCGAAGTTGGAGCCGTTCAGGAAATCGCTGTGAGTATCTGATCGGACGAAGGTTGCGCTCGCTGGGCTTGCAGCTCGGCTTTGCGAGAGCACCTGCTTAGACGGCAGGTAGTCATTCTCACGAAATTCGATTAGAATCATTTTTAGAATCATACAGTTGCAGGGGGCGTGTAGCTCAGCTGGGAGAGCACCTGCTTTGCAAGCAGGGGGTCGCCGGTTCGATCCCGGCCACGTCCACCAACCATATTCGTTTCAATGAAATATCGTTGAAGTGTCCCTCACATAACCCCTGCCACTCAAGCAGGGGGTCAAGGGTTCGAACCTCCTCCCGCCCACCAACCTAATTCCCGCTCTCGTAACACTTTACGCTAAGAATTTTATTGCACGATTTTGCTGCGATTTCGGGACGTTCGGGACATTTGCCGCCTTAGGAGTGTCTGGACTTCGAACCCACATCCTACTCGCTCGACCTCTTCGAGGCGCATTTCAAGTTCCTCGAATCATGGACACTTCATAGAGTTCACCATCCCGGCCCACGCGCTACATGCCCAGCGAGCCGTTGCTGCCGTTCCAACTGTGGTTCGTGAAAATACCATCGCGCGAGGAACCGAAGAATCCGCAACACTAGGACCATGGCTTAAGAGGTAGAGACTCTGACCAGCCCGGAAACATCCCCCAATGCTGCAAGAGCTGCAGTTTCTTCACAAAAGAACGGTGGCCCATAAGGGAACAGCTCTACTGGTCCTGGACCAAGGCCTTCTAGCCCACGTTTCCGGGTTATTGAGTGAGTATCGGCTCTTTCTAAGGCGTCTTAACCTTCCCACGCTCTCCGCATGCGCGTGAAAGCCCGTATTGACGCGGGTTTTTCGCATTTCCCCTCCGGTCTTAATCGGAGCCGTTCCCGCCTTGCCAGCCAGCGAATCTGTAGTTACTAAAGTTAATGGCCTATAGGCCGCCCCGAGGTTACCTCCGAGGTCGCGCCACTGCATCTTTTCAATGGTTTGCGCGAGAAGCGATCCAAACTGACCATCTGCTTTTTCAGCAGGGCTCTCCCAACTGAGCTACACGCCCACGCGGTGTCTGCATTCGTCGTGATGAACATACATGATGATTCTCAGTGAGAGAATCAGCCTGAAGACTTCCTGCGAATACACGTCCGCCTGCTTGCCGGGGAAGGATGCGTGTGGGTTCCTTTTTCAGAACTGTCCGTTAGGGCCTGCGGCCCGCGAAACCTCATGAAAATCACTTAGAGGTAAGATCGCAACGGCTCGGAGCGGCGAGGTCGAATACTCAGTGGAGAAGTCGAGACCGTAGAACTGTCTGATCCGGAGCGTGCGTGATTGAGCGGATAATTGGGCGTCGTTGTTTTCCCCTGGGGGGAGCGGCGATAGCCCGCGACCCTGGTTAAAGTAACCGCAGCACGCTCTCCGCTCCCGGCCAGGAGGAACTATGTCCTATAGGATAGCGGGAATTGATGTCCATAAAAAGATGCTGGCTGTAGTTGTGTCTGACGTCGAAATCGAAAGCGAGTACCAGTTCGAGCGGCGGATGTTTGGCAGCAACCCCGAACAACTGCGATCGCTGGCTGCGTGGCTAGTCGAGCAAGAGGCCGAGGAAGTAGTCATGGAATCGACGGCCCAATATTGGAAACCAGTATGGGGAGCGCTGGAGCGGTATTGGAAACCGCTACGCGAGAAGCGCGAAGGCGCGAGGCGGAGATCCGGAACGTTGCATCTGGCGCAGGCGCAGTCCAATGGCGGACGGCGGGGACGCAAGAGGGATTTCCCGGATGCCGAACGCCTGGTGAAGCGGCTGGTGGCCCGGGAATTGATTCTGAGCTTTGTGCCCGATACCGAGCAACGTTTGTGGCGGACAGTTACGCGCAAGAAGTACCAGTTGAGGTGCGCTCGGGTGCGACTGCAGAACCAATTGGAGTCTCTTCTGGAAGAGGCCCATATCAAGTTGTCCAGCTTCGTCTCCGATCTGCTGGGCCTCAGTGCCCGGCGAATGCTGAAGGCGCTCGCTGACGGGGAAACCAACCCGGCGGCCCTGGCCGCTTTGGCGGATGGGCGCTTGCGCGCCACGCCGGAACAGTTGTGCGACGCGCTCGGCGCCTGTGCGGAGTTGAACGCCGTCTACCGGCGGCTACTGAAGATGGCGTTGGAGGAGTTGCGATTGATCGACGAGCAGATCGGCGAACTGGACAAGGAGATGGCCAGTCTGCTCAGCCAGCACCAGGATGCAGTCGAGCGACTGGCGGAGGTGCCCGGTCTGGGAGTGGACTCCGCGCAGCAGATCATTGCCGAAGTCGGCCCTACCGCAGCGACCTTTCCCTCCGAGAAATGTCTCTCCTCGTGGGTTGGTGCTTGCCCGGGCGACGACGAGAGCGCAGGCGTAAACTACAGCCATCGCTCTCCGAAGGGCAGCCGTCACATGCGGCGCTTACTCAATCAGGCTGCTAACGCCGCAGCCAGAGCCAAAGGAAGCATCTTCGAGATCGTGTATCGCCGCTCAGTCCCGCGCCTGGGACACAATCAAGCCATTGGGGCCATCGCCCATCGACAGTGTCGGCTGATCTGGTTGATCCTGCACCAGGGAGTTCGTTACGAAGAACGGGGCCCAGCGGTCACCAAACGATCGAAGCAACTCCGCACTTCAAAGATGCTTCGGCAACTCCGAAGCCTCGGCTATCGGATCGAACCACCCAATCCTCAACCCAGCCAAGCACAAGTGCAGTGATTTTCGACCCTGGGATAACAAACGTGGAACTGCGCTCTCAAAGAGCGCCGAGGAACTACCTGTCTTGCGCCGGGTGCCAGATGTGCAGGATTTCAACGGCGTCGTGTTTCATGCGGTAGGCGATGATGTGCGGCAACCGCCGGTGCAACAGTTCGCGGGTGCTTTCCTCACGTCCCTTGCGTCCACGCTGGGGAAACTTTTTAAGCGAGCGGACGGATTTACGGATTTCAATGACGGTGGGCTTCGCTAAATGAGGCTCGTGTTCTCTCAGGTAATCGTATATGTTTTGCAAGTCCGCTGCGGCGGTTGGCGTCCAGCGGATACGCATCAAGAGTTAAGCATCCGCTCGATACGCGCGTCCATCTCTTCCTCTTCGATAAATTCCCCCCGGTCGGCTTGGGCGATGCCTTCCCGTACGGCGGCGCGAAAACGAGCGTCCTGTTCAAGCAGGCGCAAGACCGCATCCTTTACTAGCCGCTCGGTATCCGTACCGGCATGGCTGGCGATTTGGGACAGCTGCGCTTCCTGCTCGGGGGTGAAATGGACTTCCATGTCTGCCAGTGTAGGGACGCGAGTCTATGCTGTCAACGGGCGTTGCCTCGCCAGGGTCTCCGGGGATAACAGCGGGTTTTCAGTAAAGTGCTTTGAAACCCTCCTGTCAGGGGGGCAGCACTCCCCAAAAATTCGGATGATCTAATTCCAGCCGATGTCGCAATGTCAACGTACAACTACGATGCCGTAGGTAATCTGCTTTCAATCACTCGGGCAACGGTGCCCGCGAATAACGGCTTGGCCATCCTGAGCTTCACTCC
>QHZB01000223.1 GCA_003224525.1 Acidobacteriota bacterium
ACTCGCGCGGCGGGCATCACGGAAGTTCTTGCCGTTCCTGGCAGCGGCGGCTTTGACAATAACGGTTCGGGCGGCGTGATTGGCGGACAAGCCTCGGCTATTCACCTCACCGGCTGGACCATCGACGAAATGCTCATCAAGAAAAGCGCGGCGATGGTCCTCAATTGGCCGGAGATCGAGACCCGCACTTTCGACTTCGCCACTTTCTCGCGGAAGGAAAAACCGTACAGCGAAGCGAAGCAGGAATACGACAAACAGGTGAATGAAATCACCGATTGGATCGAGCGCGCCCGTCACTATGCCCAGGCAATGGAAAAGGGCTCAGTCGCCAGATACGATCGCGACCTGAAGCTCGAAGCGCTTGTGCCGGTCGTTCGCGGCGAGCAGCCCCTGTTGGTCTTTGCCGATCGCTCGCGCGAGATTCGAAACGCGGTCGAGTTTTGCGACAAGCAAAGGCTGAGGATGATCCTCGCCGGCGGCTCGGAGGCTTACAAGCTTATGGACCTACTCCGTTCGAAAGGCGTTCCCGTAATCCTCCGGCCGGTGCTCACGCTGCCGCTCGATGAGGATGACCCCTACGATCGGTTGCTTTCGCAGCCTGCGGAGCTTGTTGCTGCTGGTGTGAAATTCGCCTTCGCAAGTTTCGATAACTCCTTCGCGCGGCGATTGGGACAAAACGCTGCAAACGCCGTCGCGTACGGCCTGCCTTATGACGAAGCGCTCAAGGCCGTGACGCTTTATCCCGCGCGGATTTTTGGCCTCGACGATCAGATTGGAACTCTTGAGCAAGGCAAGCTCGCCAACCTCATCGTGACCAACGGTGACCCGCTCGAACTGACCACTGACGTCAAATACCTCTTTATCCGTGGGCAACTCACCTCCATGGACAACCGGCATCTCCGCCTCTACGAGAAATACTCAAAGCGGCCGAAAGCGCAATAATCTAACCGCACCTTGAAAACTTGGGGCGCAGCACTCTTTCGCTCACGCTCGGGATGAAACTGCGCTCCTAGGCTCAAATTCCAGGAAACTTTTTGCGCCGGATTGCGTTTATGTAGTTGAACCCCATGCGCGCACGTCTGCTCACCATACTCATCGCATTGATGATCACCAGCGGAGCCTATCCTGCTCACGCGCAGGAGGCGGGGAAGATTGTGGAGCAGTACGTGAAGGCGGCAGGGGGCGGCAGGGCGCTGGCCAAGATCCAGACATTGACGCTCGAGGGGAGTTTTACGAGTGATGACGGGAAGACGGGGACTTACACGCTGGATACCAAGCTGCCAAATCGCTACTACTCGGAATTGCTGGTCGGCGAAAAGAATCTGATCGAGGCGTACAACGGGAAGTCCGCCTGGCATCAGAATGCGGCTGGGGACCTTGGCACGCTGCTGGGTCCTGAAGGAATGCAACTGGAAGCGGCGGCGCAGTATTACAACTCCCGGCTGGTCAATCCCAGGAAAAGCAAGATCGCGCTGACGTTTGTGGGGCACGCGCAGGTACGCGGAAGGGATGCGCTGCAAATAGAGATAGCCACAGCCACCGGCGTGAAGCGGCTAATTTTCTTCGATTCGCAGACGCACCTGATCGTGAAGGAGGCAGCGGCGGTCGGCGGTGTGGACGAAGAGATCTTTTATGACGACTACCGAACGATCGAGGGCGTGAAGCTGCCACACAAGATCGAGCTGCACCGGGGGAGCGACAAATACGACATCAGCGTGACACGCGCGGCGATCAATGGAACCGTCGGCGAGCGCGTCTTCGATTTTCCAAAAAAGTCGCAGGTTCAATTGCCGGACTTGAAGGCCCTGTTCAAAGAGATCGACGACAACCAGAAGGCCATCGACAAGCTCAAGGAAAACTACACGGGAACGCGCGCGGAGGAAGAGACCGAGTTCGAGAGCAACGGCAAAGTAAAGAAGCGCGAGGTCACGGAATACACTTTCTTCTACTTGAACGGAGAAGAGGTATCCACGGTGGTGAAGAAGGACGGCAAGCCGCTGAGCGACGCGGAACAGAAAAAGGAAAACGAGAAGACCCAGAAACGGATCGAGGAGCTGCAAAAGCGCAAGACCAAAAAGGAAGCCAAAGAAGAAAAGGCCAAGGAAGAAGGGAAGAGCGAAGAGAAGGATGAGCCGGGGATCGAGATATTCCTGCGCGCGTGCCAGTTTGTGAATCCACGGCGCGAGCGCTTCCGCGGCCAGGACGTTCTGGTCTTCGACTTCGAGCCCAACCCCGAATTCAAGGCGCACAAGCTGGTGGAAAAAGTCGTGCAGAAACTTGCCGGAGTCGTTTGGATCGACGAGAAAGCGCACGACGTGGCGCGGCTAGAAGCGTATTTCGTCGGCGACATGAGGTTTGCCGGCGGCTTGCTGGCGAATCTAGAAAAGGGCACGAGCTTCGTCATGGGGCAGGCCTACGTGAACAACGAAGTGTGGCTCCCCACGTACGAGGAGGCCCACGTCGGCGTGCGCGTGTTGCTGGTAAAAGGAATTAAAGTCAACGCCGTGACGCGCTATTCGGACTACAAGAAGTTCAACGTGGAGACACTCTCCACGATCGCCAAGCCCAAGGGAGCGGCCGAGGCGCCCGCGGATGCTCCGGCGAAGCCACAGTAAAACTGTCCCTCCACTTAGAACTCCAAGACCACCAATCGGACCACAGCCCCGGTTTGCCGACCCCCGGGAGAAAGACGACTCTTTAGACCATTCGCCCTGGCGACTGTTAAACTTGAAGCGAATAATTATTTTAATAGTGAGCGTGGGATTGCACAAACAGCACAAGCTTTTCAAGCTGCTTCATGCAGGCGCACTACTCCTTGCCTTCGCAGGTGCGATTAACGCTGCCGCAAAGCCTGGTACTGCCGCCAACGCCCCGGCCCAATCCGATCATAGTCCGTCGCTTGAGCCTCGCGCGGGAACACGGCAATACCGCTACACCAACCGGCTTATTCACGCCAAGAGTCCCTACCTTCTATTGCACGCCCACAATCCGGTGGATTGGTATCCGTGGGGCGACGAAGCCTTTGAAAAGGCCCGCAAAGAGAACAAGCCGATCTTTCTTTCCATCGGCTACTTCACATGTCATTGGTGCCATGTCATGGAGCGGGAATCGTATTCCGATCCCAGCATCGCCGCTATCCTGAAGCAGTATTTCGTTGCGATTAAGGTGGACCGCGAAGAACGGCCCGACATTGACCGCTTGTACATCGCCTATGTCGAAGCGACGACGGGAAGCGCGGGCTGGCCGCTGAATGTGGTGCTCACCCCCGAACGCAAACCTTTTTTCGGCGGCACTTACTTTCCCCCGGACCAACTCAAGTCGCTCTTAGAAAAGGTCTCCGACGCGTGGAGAACGCAACAAGATTCAATCATTCAGACTGCAGGGCGCGCCGCACAGCAACTCATTCAGATGGTCAGCAAGCAGTCTCCGGCCACCGGCGATCTACAACCCGCCATTCTTGATCAGGCATACAAACAGATTTCATCGGGCTACGACGCCACCAACGGAGGCTTTGGGGGAGCACCAAAATTTCCGAGGCCGGTCGCGCTGTGTTTCTTGCTTCGTTATTTCGCTCGCACGGGCCAGCGCGACGCGCTCGAAATGACGCTCAACACGCTCCGCGCCATGGAGCGCGGCGGAATTCACGACCAGCTCGGCGGAGGTTTTCACCGCTATTCGACCGGTGCGACCTGGCTCGTTCCTCATTTCGAGAAGATGCTGTACGACCAGGCGCAACTGGCGATCGTCTACACGGAGGCCTACCAGATCACGCACGACCGCTTCTTTGCAAATACTGGGCGAAGCATTCTCGATTTCGCGCTGCGAGAAATGCACCAGCCTCGCGGTGGTTTTGCCTCTGCAAAGGATGCCGACAGCCGAATTGCTCCTGGAAAGCCGGAGGCCAGTGAGGGTGTCTTTTACCTCTGGACGGCGAAAGAAATCGAGAACGTCCTAAGCAAGCAGGATTCGGCCGTCTTCGAATACGCCTACGGAGTTGAATCCGGTGGTAACGTCCCCGCGCAACAAGACATTCGCGGGGAACTGAGCGGTAAGAACGTTTTGTATGAAGCGCACTCGACGGAGGAGACGGCCAGAAAATTCAGCCTAACCGTTCAGCAAACCGCCGGGAAGCTGACTACCGGACGGAGAGCCTTGTTCGAAGCGCGCACTCGCCGCCCGCAGCCACCTCTCGACGATAAGATTGTCACCGCATGGAATGGCATGATGATCTCCGCTCTGGCACGGGCCAGCCAGGCTCTCGAGGACCCGCGCTATCTCGAAGGCGCGCAAGCCACGGCAAAGTTTCTCGAATCCCATCTCTATGATTCGAAGACCGGCAAGCTTTGGCGCAGCTTTCGCGCTGGCGGTCCCAGCGTGAACGGCTTCCTCGACGACTACACCGACCTCATCAGCGGACTTCTGGATCTGTACCAGGCGGGTTTCGACGTTCACTGGCTGACTTGGGCCGTTTCCCTGCAAGAAAAACAGGACCAGCGATTCGGAGATGCGAAAGAGGGCGGCTATTTCGACTCGGAGACATCTGATCCTTCGCTCCTTAGCCCTACGCGCGAATCGTACGATGGCGCGGAACCTTCCCCCAATTCTACCGCCGCCATGAATCTCCTTCGCCTCGCCCAATTCACGGACCGCGCCGCGTGGCGCGATGCGGCCTATAAAACGCTAGCCGCGTTTGCTTCTCGCCTGCAGTCAAACCCCGGCGAAGGGCCAGCCCTTCTTTCCGCCCTCGATTTTCGACTCGCTCAGACGAAACAAATCCTCATCGCCGGTGATCCGCTATCCCAAGACACACGTGATTTGCTGCGCCAGGTCAACACCAGGTTCCTCCCAAACAAGATACTTCTTCTCGCCGACGGTGGTAGCGGACAACAACAACTGGCCCGCTGGCTGCCGTTTCTAGCGGGAGCCCATCGCATCAAGGGTCGTGCCACCGCCTACGTTTGCGAAGACTATGTTTGCAAGCTGCCTACCTCCGCTCCACAGGTGATGGCAGGTCTCTTGGACGCCAAGAACTAGGCTGCCAGGTCAAGCTGCCACGGAATCCCCTTATAAGCAGCGATCAGAAAGCGTCGCGTTCCGGCGTTCCGGCGCGCATCAACGGCTTTGAGACAAATGCACGGGGAAATTGGTGAGTTTTTCATATTCGTTGAAACGGCTTGCTGATCAAGGCCTCCCTGGGGACGACCGGTGATCTTGGGACGGTTCACACGAATTTACAGCCAAATTACATTGTTATTGTTCTTTCGCAATGAAATAGATCCACGTTGCTCCGAATATGCAAGCAAATGAGGTGAGATCGAGAATCGAATCCTCATACCGCGCTGTTCGGCGCTGCGGCTGCTTTCCCGTCCCTGGGGCAGGCTTCGCTCCTGCGCGACCGATCTCTGGGAGGGGACGATGAAAATACTATCGCTTCATGCTGAAAGTCCAAGCCAGGCACAAGAAACTTCAACGAGCACACGAAAGAAAATCGTGGCAGCGATTGCCATCCTAACGGCCTGCGGCCTCGGACTGTGGGTGGGAATTGAGATGGCCCTGCGTCTGTCATCAGGCCACACCTAAAGACAGCGGCCCGTGGAGATGTCGATAGGTCCAGCGAGCCCAGAGGCTCTTGCCCTGCTCAATGAATTAGGAGTACTAGCACTAGCGGTGTCTCCGGTATGTTGGCACGGAGGGGGCTGATAGCACTCATTTGCAGATTGAAATTGCGATTAAGAAACACAAACAGAGCCGTTCTCTTGGATGCGCCAATTAAGTCCCATTTCCATCGATCAGGCCTGCCACGCTATTCGACGGAATAGACCTACCTTCCTTGGGGTGCCATAAAACTAATGTGCGAAGTGCTTCCCCAAGTCCGGCTCTCTGCGCGCAGACACAACTGAGGTAGAATCCGACAAGGCGAAGCCGTCGATTCTTCATGCAGCGAAGCGATGCCTTGAAGGAGGCTCATGCGACGCAATACTTTTCTTGCCGTATTCTCGATGACGTTAGTCCTCTTCGCAGGCTCGCGCGTTACTTTGCGTGCACAAACGAAGCCCGCGGCTGAAAAAGAGAATGCGCCGTTGCGCGTGGCGCTTGCGGGCTTGGTGCATGGACATGCCTTCGGATTCTTCGACCAGTTTCAGAACAGGGCGGACCTGCAGGTCGTCGGAATTGCCGAAGCCGATCGCCAGCTCGTGGCACAATTCACGAAGAAGTATGGCTTGGCGCCAGGTCTCCTCTATTCCGACCTGGAGGAAATGCTGAAGGCGACGCATCCTCAGGCGGTACTCGCATACACCAACACCTACGACCATCGCCGCGTGGTGGAGCTCTGCGCGCGGTATGGCGTTCCGGTGATGATGGAAAAGCCGCTGGCGGTCAGCCTCGAAGACGCACGCGCCATCGAGAAAGCGGCGCGGGCTGGGAAGATTCAGGTTTTGGTGAATTACGAGACGACCTGGTATCCGAGCAATCAGGCGGCTTACGACTTGGTGCACGATAACGCCATTGGAGAAATTCGAAAGATTGTCGTGCATGACGGTCATGGCGGCCCGAAAGAAATCGGAGTCGGGCCGGAGTTTCTCTCCTGGCTCACCGATCCCAAACTGAACGGCGCCGGCGCACTCTTTGACTTTGGCTGCTATGGCGCGGACCTGGCGACCTGGCTGATGGATGGCCGCCGGCCGGACTCGGTGACCGCCGTCACGCAGCAAATCAAGCCGGACGTCTACCCGCGGGTGGATGATGAGGCGACGATTGTCCTGACTTATCCCCACGCCCAGGCGATTATCCAGGCTTCCTGGAACTGGCCGTTCTCCCGAAAAGATATGGAAGTGTACGGGCAGAGCGGCTATGCCATCACCGTCGGGCGTGACGCGGCGCGCGTGCGGCTTCCCGAAAAACAGGAGATATCGGCCGACGCGAAGCCATTGGAGAAAACGAAGGAAAATTCCGTTTCCTATCTGCGAGCGGTGCTTTTGGGTGGCCTGAAACCGGAGGGACAATCTTCCCTCGAGACGAACGTGATTGTGACGGAAATACTCGACGCCGCCAGACAGTCTGCAGCCAGTGGCAAGACCGTTTCCCTGGTGGGAACACGGTAGAACCATTTTGATGCGCGTACTATTTTACGAGGACGGGGCGGTCCAGCGACTCGCGGACTTTTTGCGTGAGCGCTTGCGGAGTAAATGGTTTTTGCAGGAAGGAAATTCCTTCCTCAAGCGTCCCGTCTTGCGCGATTACGTTGTAAGTGTAGCCGGACATATACAACACTCGCAGATTGGGGTTACGCCCGGTGAGCCGCTTGGCCAGCTCGCGTCCGCTCAATCCCGGCATCACCACGTCCGTTAACAGCAGATGGATTTCGGCGCCGTTGTTTCCGGCCAGGCGCTCTGCGTCTTCCGGCGTAAGCGCTTCGATTACCCTGTACCCGCACGCTGTGAGAACCATCTGCGTGAGCTCGCGCACGTCGGGTTCGTCTTCGACAAGCAGGATGGTTTCGTGGCCTTTGCGCGCCGTGGATGCAGGCATTTCCGCCGCCGGCGCCTGGACGGCATCTTTGACGCGCGGTAAATAAACCTTGAAGGTCGTGCCTTTTCCCAGTTCGCTATACACCCAGATGTAGCCGCCGCTCTGTTTCACGATGCCATAGACGGTCGAAAGACCGAGTCCGGTGCCCCGGCCGCTTTCCTTGGTGGTGTAAAATGGCTCGAAAATGTGGGCGGCCGTATCGGCCGTCATGCCCATACCGGTGTCTGTGACCGCCAGCAAAACGTAAGGCCCGGGACGCACGACAGTATGATCGCGGGCATACGCAGAGTCCAGATCGACGTTGCTCGTTTCAATGAGGATCCGGCCGCCATCGGGCAAGGCATCACGCGCATTCACGACCAGATTCATGATGACTTGCTCGATCTGGCCCGGATCCGCCTTGATCGCTCCAAGGTCTTCCGACACAAATGTCTTCATGGCGATGTTTTCGCTCATCAGCCGCCGGAGGAGCTGGTCGAGATTCATAACGATGGCGTTGAGATCGAGGATTTTTGGGCGAAGTACCTGCTTGCGGCTGAAGGCCAGCAACTGGCGAACCAGAGTGACCGCGCGATCGGCAGCATCTTCGATGCGCCGGATATCGCCGTGCAGCTCCGGCCGGTCCAGGCAGCGCTGCATAGCCATCTCGACGTAACCCTTGATGATGGTCAGAAGGTTATTGAAATCGTGTGCCACACCTCCCGCCAGCCTTCCCACGGCCTCCATCTTGCTCGCCTGCAGCAATTGATTTTCGAGCATTTTCCGGTCGGTGATATCGACGATCAGGCCTTCCATAACGGGATGGCTGTCACTGCCGCGCACCACCACCGCGGTGTCGCTGACCCAAATGACATTCCCGTCCTTCCGCGTGATGCGATATTCGGCCTGGAAGGGTTCGCCGCGTGCGCTATTCTCCTCCGCGGCATGAACGATGGGGTGATCGTCGATGGGGATGTAACGTATCCAATCTTTCGAATTCGAAAGCCATTCCTCCGCGGAGTAGCCAAACATGGTTTCGATTTGGGGGCTGACGTAATACCACTGGCCGCTGACCCCAATTTCGGCGATGTAACTTATGGCCGCCACTTGCTCGATGAGCTTGCGATATTTAATTTCGGTTTCGGCACGCGCACGCTGCGCGCTCACCCGCTCGGTAATGTCGCCGCTCACGCAAATCGTGCCGCCATCGGGCATCGTGGTAATGGCCATTTCCATGGCGACCGCTGTTCCGTCGCCGTGAGGAACAGTCAGCGGCCCGAACCATTTGCCATGTTGTTTCAGGGCTTCGCGAATCTCCGCCTCTACCGCCAGATCACGGGAGGCGGAAATCTCTCGCCATGACTTGCCCAGCATCGCTTCCCGATTTGTGTTCCCGATCATCCGCGCGTAGGCCGCGTTGACATAAATGTATTTCCCTCCGGCATCGAGAATGGCCAAGCCATTGATGGCGGAATCCATGGCCAGCGTATGCGTCTGTACGGCGTTCGCGCTCCTGGCCTCATGAAATTGACTAATTGCCAGGCGCGCGGCGTAGCACACGATCGAAACGCCAAGAAGTGAGAAACGAAGCAGGCGCCACTCCGCTTCCAGTTGCGAGACCTGCCAGAGTATGATCAACGGCGCCAGTGCAAACGTGGTGTTGGTCAGCATCAATTCGCCGAACGTCCTTCGCCGCAATCGCGAACCAGTTTCCGCCACAGGACTCGGCTGCCACTGCGCCGCCCACATGGCACCAACGAGAAACGGCAATGTCCATAACAAGTCCCGCAACGTCCCGGTGGGGGCTGGCTTGCTGCTTTGCAAGTATTGGGCCAGCGCCGCCGACACCGTCAAGAACAGCAGGTAGAGAGCGAGGCCGCCATAAAGTTTCCGAGTGTCCGGCTTCCGAGCGCGCAGCGCCTGGAAAGCAGCCAGGACGGTGAGCAAAGCATCTTCCACGTTCTCGACGCGCATCTCCCGCAGGAATGCAGAATAGTTGTCAAGGCGGCGAGCCGGCAGGTAGTAAAATTCGAGGTAAATAAAAAAGAAGACGATTGCGATCTGGATGAAGTCAAGCGCGGATTCTGGGTCGATCTGCGGAGAATCCTTGTCCTGGTCCAGGAATAACGTTATCGCGATCAGCACGTTTTCCAAACCGAATAGGAATCGTACCGCCGAGGTTGAGGGCGGTTCACTGTGGAGCAGCACTTCGTAGTACATCCAGCCTAGGTTTGCTAGGCCCCACATCGCGATGCTCGCCCCGAAGATCAGCCAGAAGGTGCGGCTCAAGCCGCGCCCGCGTCGAGATGCCCCGAAAGCCATGAGCGCGGCAAAACCGCAAGCCAAGATTTGCAGGCCGTTTGCGAGAAAGGACCCGGGCGTAGAGGTGCCAAGCGTTAGCGCTTCGACGATATGAAGACCGACGACAACGGACGCCAGTGCCAGCAGCTTGCGGGACATCCGAAGTGCTCCTTTATGAATTGGCTGGATGGTTCTAAAGCTCAGTCTAGGGCAGTTGTTTAAAGGATAGGAAAGACTTACGGACGGGAGTTCCAAAATGGAAAAGGCCCCCGTGGAGCCGGGGGAATTCAGCCGCCTTAAGAGATGCTTATTTGCAAAACGGGAAAGGCCGCAAAACCGGCTAGCGGCCTTCCAGCGGGTAGCGGTCTTGAGACTGCACGGCGGCAGCAACGCGGCGGCGCAGCGCGATGGTATCCACTGGGGCGCGCTTCGCGAAACGCTTCAAGACGGCCATCTGTGTTGTGAGCATGTCGCCTTCGTGGAAGGCGGCGATGGCGCGCTTGGCTTCGTGCTCGACGCGCTCGGCGGCGTCATTGATGAACACGCGCGCGGCATCGATCATCGTTTGCGACGCGGGTTCACCCTTTGCCGCGGCGGCTTTTTGCGCGCGCAGCAGGCAGGACTCCATCGCGTAGATTTCCATAACCACGTTCGAAAGCGCGCCAATCAATTCCTGCTCGTCAGCCAGCTTCTCGCGGAATTTCTGGACGGCGCCGCCGGCCGCTTGCAGGAACATTTTCTTGGCGTTGGCGACGACGCGGGATTCGCCGGCGAGCACCCCTTCCGGCGCTTCCTCGAACGACGGCCCGGCAAGAATTTCATCGGCCAGCTTCATGGCCGCGGGAATCAGCGGGAGCTGCCCGCCCATGGCGCGCTTCATCAGCATTTGGATGATCAGCATGCGATTGATTTCATTGGTGCCTTCAAAGATGCGATTGATGCGCGAGTCGCGATACGCGCGGCACACGGGATAATCCTCGTGAAATCCGTACCCGCCGAAGATCTGCACGGCTTCGTCCACCACAAAATCGAGCATCTCGCTGCCGTAGACCTTGGCGATGGAGCTCTCGATGGCGTATTCCTCGAGAACTTTCATGGTGTTCTGAATCTTGTCGCCGGAGCCCGAAGCCGCGGCCATGGCCGCTTCGATGTTTCCCGCGGAGCGGTACACCATCGATTCCACCGCGAAAATCTGGATGGCCATCTCCGCCAGCTTTTCCTTCATCAGGCCGAAGTCGCCGATCTGTTTTCCAAACGCTTTGCGCTCCTTCGCATACTTTGAAGAAGTCATCAGCACGTGCTTCGACCCGCCCACGCAGGATGCGCCGAGCGTGAATCGTCCGGCATTCAGGATGTTGAACGCCACGATGTGGCCGCGGCCGATCTCGTGCAGCAGGTTTTCCTTCGGCACCTTGCAGTTTTCCAGGAAAATCGGCGTCGTCGAGCTGCCGTGGATGCCCATCTTGTGCTCTTCGTTGCCGGGCTTGAATCCTGGAAAAGTGCGCTCGACGATGAAGGCCGTGAATTTTTCTCCGTCAATCTTCGCAAACACGATATACACATCGGCGAAGCCGCCGTTGGTGATCCACATCTTCTGCCCATTGAGGATGTAGTGCGTGCCTTCTTTATTCAGTTCCGCGCGCGTCAGCGAATTCTGAGCGTCGGACCCGGCTTGTGGCTCGGAGAGGCAGTAGGCGCCGATCCATTCGCCGGTAGCCAGCTTGGGCAGGTATTTTTTCTTCTGCCCTTCCGTGCCGAAGTAAACGATCGGCAGTGTCCCGATGCCCGCATGCGCGCCGTGGGTCACCGCGAAGCCGCCGTAAATCGAAAGTTTCTCGGTCAGGACCGTGGTGGAAATCTTGTCGAGCCCCGCGCCGCCGAATTCCTCCGGCACTCCGCTGCCCAGCAACCCGACTTCGCCGCCCTTTTTCACCAGCTCGGCCATCAGCCCGGCCTTTTTGTTTTCGAGGTCCTTGATGAAAGGAAAAACTTCCTTGAGGACGAATTCCTCCGCCGTTTGCCCAATCAGCTTCTGATCATCCGTCAGATCGGCAGGCGTGAAGATGTCCCCCGGCTGCGGCGATTCGAGGAGGAAGCTGCCTCCCTTTGCTGCGGGCTTGGTGAGAGTAGCGGTGGCCATCTTGGTCGCTCCTAGAGGGAAGTCTTTGTAACTGGGTTGCAGTCAAACGGCTGTGTGAGGCGCACAACGGAAACAGTTCACCTCATTTTACTCTCGCTCCCCAATGCAGTAAACACCGTTAAATGTGGGGGTGCCGAACTAGTTTCTGGATTCCACGTTCTGCATCCACGTGGACCTAGAAAGTGGCGTGCACCGTCAATGCAGGGATATAATCCACCCTCATTCCATGCATTACTGAGGGACTCTGATGAAGCCGATCAATTGCCTTCGCGCACTAACCTTGCTCACGCCGGTGCTGGACCTCCTTTTGTTCGCCGAACCCATTGCCGCTCAGGCTCCGCCGCCATCTACTCCTGCCACCTTGCCCAACGAAACGCCGGCCCAGATCAACCCCGTTACCGATAGCTTCAATTACGCCCGGCGCGATGTGATGATCCCCATGCGTGACGGCGTAAAGCTGCACACCGTCATCCTCGTGCCCAAAGGCGCCAAGAACGCGCCGATCCTCCTCACCCGCACACCCTACGACGCCACCGATCTCACCTCCCACGCGCACAGCTCCCACCTCGGTCCGATCTTGAGCGGCTACGACAACGCTACTGAAGTGATCGTCGAAGGCGGTTACATCCGGGTCGTCCAGGATGTGCGTGGCAAATACGGCTCGGAGGGCGACTACGTGATGAACCGGCCTTTGCGCGGGCCGCTGAACCCCACGCCGGTCGACCACGCCACGGACACCTACGACACCATCGACTGGCTGGTGAAAAACATTCCGGAAACCAACGGCAAGGTCGGCATTCTGGGTATTTCCTACGACGGGTTTTTGCCATTGATGGCCCTCGTCAATCCGCATCCGGCCCTCAAAGTGTCCGTGCCGATGAACCCCATGGTCGATGGCTGGATGGGTGACGATTGGTTCCACTACGGCGCCTTTCGCCAACAGAACATGGGCTACATCTACGAACAAGAGGCCACGCGCGACAACAAGGCCAAATGGTGGACTAGCCACTTTGACGACTACGACGAATTCATGCAGGCAGGCTCGGCTGGCGAGCTCGGCCGTCGTCACGGCCTCGAACAGGTCGGCTTCTGGCGGAAAATTCTCGAGCATCCCAGTTACGACGCCTTTTGGCGAGAACAGGCAGTGGACCGAGTGTTGGCAGCGCAACCCCTAAAAGTGCCGGTGATGCTGGTGCACAGCCTGTGGGACCAGGAGGACATCTACGGCGCGATCGCCGTCTACCAAGCGATCAAGCCGAAGGACACGGACAACGACAAAGTCTTTCTGGTCATGGGGCCTTGGCATCACGGCCAGGAGATCGATGACGGCAGCACGCTCGGCGCCTTGAAATTCAACAGCGATACTTCGCTCTACTTCCAGCGGGAGATCTTGCGGCCCTTCCTCGACCAATACCTCAAGGACGGCGCCCCTAAGGCGGACATCCCGCCCGTCTCTGCTTATGAGACCGGGACGAACAGTTGGCGGCGTCTGCCCGCCTGGCCGTCAGGTTGTGCAAGCGGCTGCACTGTCCACCCGACGCCCCTCTATCTCAACGCAGGTCTGAAGCTGAGCTACGCTCGACCGGCGCCGAGTGACACTGCCTTCGACGAATACGTCTCCGATCCCGCCAAGCCCGTGCCGTTCCGCGCACGCCCTAGCCAACCGATGGGCTACTCCAATGGCTTGACCTGGTCTCAGTGGCTGGTGGACGACCAGAGAGAAGCCTCCGGCCGCCCGGATGTGGCGGTGTTCGTCTCCGACGTCTTGGGCGCAGCGGTGAAGATCAGCGGACAACCCGTTGCCAATCTGGTTGCCTCCACCAGCGGCACGGACTCGGACTGGGTGGTCAAGTTGATCGACGTCTATCCCGACGAGGTGGCCGGCCAGCCGACCATGGGCGGCTATCAATTGATGGTTTCAGCTGACATCTTCCGCGGCCGCTACCGCGAGAGTTTTCAGACCCCCAGGGCCATTGCGTCCGACAAGGCGCTCCTTTATCGCTTCGCGCTTCCCAACGCAAATCACGTCTTCCTCGCCGGCCACCGCATCATGGTGCAAATCCAATCCGCCTGGTTTCCGCTCTACGACCGCAATCCACAGACGTTCGTTCCCAACATTTTTTGGGCCAAACCCGGCGACTATCGCAAAGCCACCCAGCGCATCTACCATTCTCCCGGCCAGGCCACTTTCATCGAGCTACCATTGGTCACTACACCTTGAGTCGTCTTGGCGGGAAGTCGAGAGGGAAACCTCCTTATTTCCCCGCGCCTGTGCGTGACTCTTTCTATTTGTCCCTGTTATTCTCTAGCGGTTCCATTTGCTACAGGAGTGAACCTCATGCGTAGCACGTTTTCAGCGATTCTTTTCCTCGCATTTGCCGTCATTTCCCCAGCGCAGCAAGCTTCCACGGCGTCCCATTTCGACGGCAACTCCTGGTGGGAGCACGTGAAATTTCTCGCCGACGATTCTCTCGAAGGCCGGGACACCGGCAGCGAAGGTCTCCGCAAAGCCCAGGCTTACGCCGTCGAGCAACTCCAGAAAGCGGGCCTCGAGCCCGCCGGCGTCAACGGTTTCTATCAGTCTGTTCGCTTCATTCAATATGAGGTTGACGAATCCAAATCCTCTCTTGCTCTCGTCACAGACGGCCAATCCAAATCTCTTTCCTTCCCCGACGATGCATTTATCAATTCCCGTTCGACCCGCGCTTCTACCACTCTCTCCGCGCCTTTGGTTTTCATCGGCTACGGCCTGCAAATCCCGGAAAAAAATCTCGATGAACTGGCCGGCCTGGACCTGAAAGGAAAAATCGTCGCGTATCTCGCCGGCTCTCCCTCGGACATCCCCACGGCCCTCGCCTCGCATTATCAAACCGCCGGCGAGCGTTGGAAATCTCTGCGCGCCGCCGGCGCCATCGGCACCATCACAATTTTCAATCCCGCTTCCATGGATATTCCCTGGTCCCGGATTTCCGTCAACCGCAATCACCCCTCCATGGATCTCTCCGATTCCGAATTCAATGAAACTCCCGGCCTTCAATTGGGCGTGACCTTCAATCCCGCCTCCGCGGAAAAACTTTTCGCAGGTTCCGGCCACACCTTCGCCGAAATCGCGGCCTTGGGCAAAGACCGCAAGCCTCTTCCGCACTTCCCCTTGGCTGCCACGCTCAAAGCCAAGGCCGTCATTCTCACCAAAACCCTCGAATCCTCTAACATTGTTGGCAAACTCACCGGTTCCGATCCAGCGCTCAAGAATGAATTCGTCGTCCTCTCCGCGCACATCGACCATGTCGGCATCGGCGCTCCCATCAACGGCGACCGCATTTACAACGGCGCCATGGACAACGGTTCCGGCAGCGCCCTCGAGATGGACATTGCCGCGAGCCTTAAAGCGCATCCGGAAAAACTCCAGCGCTCTATCCTTTTCTTGCTGGTCACCGCCGAAGAGAAAGGCCTGCTCGGCTCCAAATATTTCGCCGCCCACCCCACCGTCGCAGCGAAATCCATCATCGCCGACGTCAACGTGGATATGTTTCTCCCCATCGTCCCGCTGAAAGTTTTGAAAATCGGCGGCCTGGAAGAATCCGACTTCGGCACACGCGCCGCCGCGATCGCGCAATCCATGGGCATCAAACCCATCGCCGATCCCGAACCGCTTCGCAATCTCTTCATCCGCAGCGATCAATACAATTTCATCAAGAAGGGCGTTCCCTCCGTCAAATGCGACGTCACCTTCGAACCGGGAACGGCCGAACAGAAAATCTTCAAGGACTGGCTCACCAACCGATACCACGCCCCCTCCGACGACGTGAACCAGCCCGTCGATCTCCAGGCCGCGGCTCTCTACGAGGAGTTCACGCGCCGCTTGCTCCT
This sequence comes from Acidobacteriota bacterium, assembly GCA_003224525.1. Taxonomy (GTDB): domain Bacteria; phylum Acidobacteriota; class Terriglobia; order Acidiferrales; family UBA7541; genus Acidiferrum. The sequence continues at coordinate 15,821 of QHZB01000223.1, forward strand.
TGAAACCGCCAACAACGCCGCGCCTCCTCGCTGGAAGCCGGACTCCTTTTTCCGCCGCTACGCCGCCGACTAAATTTCGATCATTTCCTCCGTAGGGCCCGCGCGGGCTCCAACCAAGAACGCTTTCAGCGCCACGATGACGTTTGAATGCCTAGTGAAAGTGAGTGATTCCAAACGGTTGTTGTTCTAGCCGCGCGCGTCCTTTTTGAGAAACGTTCCTTTCTCAAGCTCGTTGAACGCCTGCCGCAGCTGCTCCTGCGTATTCATCACAATCGGGCCATACCACGCCACGGGCTCCTCGATCGGCTTGCCCGACACCAGCAAGAAGCGGATCCCATCGTCCCCCGCCTGCACCATTAGTTCGTCCCCGCGATCAAACAGCACCAGTGAACGGTTGTCCGCCTCCGCGGGCGGTTTCGTGTCCGCCCAACTTACCGGTTCGGTGGGCACCGCGAGGGGTTCCGACGCATTGCAGAACTTTCCGTCGCCCGCGAACACGTACGCGAACGCGTGCCGCGTGACTTCCATTGGCAGCGTTTTCCTTCGTCCCGGCGGCACGGACACATCCAGATAAATAGGATCGGCAGCGATGCCGTCCACCGGTCCACTCTTCCCCCAGAAATTTCCGCACACCACGCGCACGTGCGTGCCATCGTCGTCCTTGATCTCCGGAATATCCAGCGTCCTCACCTCTTGATAGCGAGGCGCCGTCATCTTCAGCGACGACGGCAGGTTCGCCCACAACTGAAACCCGTGCATCCGTCCGGCATGGTCGCCCTTGGGCATCTCCTGGTGAATAATCCCGCTGCCCGCCGTCATCCACTGGACGTCGCCCGCCGCAATTGCCCCGTGGTTCCCCATGCTGTCGCCGTGCTCCACCGTTCCCGCGAGCACATAGGTAATCGTCTCGATCCCGCGGTGCGGATGCCACGGAAACCCCGCCAGATAATCCTCCGGCACGTCGTTGCGAAAATCATCCAGCAGCAGGAACGGGTCAAAATCCGAAGTGTTGCCGAAGCCAAATGCGCGCCGCAAATGCACGCCCGCGCCTTCCGTCGTTGGCTTGGACTTGATCAGCCTCTTCACCGGTCGTATGGACATAGCCGTCTCCTTCCCCGAGAGTCTACCCATTGGATGCCCTAACGCCAATGGTTTGTGACACAAAAGCGGCCGAGCCACAGGTAGGGCGTTTTCACGCTGCCGAGAAGCAGATCCGCTCTGAGAGGCGGCCAGCTGCGCGACGAACACTACGAACACTACGCTCCGATTGAGAAAAGCATCCTGAGGAGGTATTATGCGCGGGCCCGGAATCGGCCACGGAGGCCCAGAAGCACGGAGGTGGAGGTTCCGAGAGGAGCGGCCATGAAAAACATGCGAAGAGTCCGGATTGCGACGATCTCGATGGTGCTTGTGCTGTGCGTTCCGCTGTGGGCGGAGCGGCAGGAAAAAACGCCTGAGAAGCCGACGGCCGCTTCCGTGGCGCTCGCAGTGAAACCGGGCGCGGCGGAGATGGACCGGCTGAAATTTTATCTGGGCGAATGGGAGTACACCGAGACATACGCAAAGTCGGGGTTCTCTCCGAGCGGCGGGAAGAACACCGGTGTGTACACCAGCAAGCTCGGACCGGGCGGGAATTCGCTGATCAACACGTTCCATTCGCAAGGGCCCGTCGGAGATTTTGAAGGATTGTTAGTCATGACCTGGGACGCCAGGGAAAAAGCTTACAAAGCGTATGCTTTCGGGAATGATTTTCCCGGAGCCCTCGTGGAAACCGGAACATTTGAAGGAGATGCCTTGGTTTTCCGCTCGGAATTTCCCGTGGAAGGCGCAAAGCTGAAATTACGAAACGTCACGCGGCTCACCGCGCCGGGAAAAATCGAGAGCGAAGAATACATGGCCATGAAAGATGCGCCGGAATCGTTGCTCGTGCACGTGGAAGCCAAGAAGCGATAACAGCTGCGGCTAGCTACGGTGTTGCGGCTGCGCCACTATCCTTGAAACTGAGCTGAAGATAGCGGGAAGGCTTTTTCCCTAGAATCGATAGCGTTTCGAGCGAGCCGGCCTCAAGCCAAATCACTTCGCCTCCGCGGAGGGTCTTCGTGGGCTTGCCTTCCACCTCGATTTGAATTTCGGATTCGTTCAGCGCGATTAGCAGAGATTCTGTTTGCGGAATAGTTCCGAGCTTCCCGGCCTTCGGACTAGTTTGGATTTGATCCAGGGTAATTTCCGCGGTTTCAAACAGCGGCTCGATAAAATAACTCTTCTGTTTGTCCGCAGCCGTTGTCCTGCAAGGAGCGGCAAGCCCATCAGGAACGATTTGCGCGCAAAGATTGCGGGGTTCGCCCTGAGGCTTCAACAGTTCGATGGTTACATTGCTGAGAGAGATCCCCGAATCCGTGCGCGCGATGTGCGCGAAGCCGCCGCGGGAGTAGCCGACTTGTCCGTCCGTCATTACCAGATGAGCTTCGGGTTTGCCGGCGATGGCGTGGATGACGTCAGTGGGGCCCAGCGCCACGTAGATGTAGGGCAAGTCGTGCTGGTGAAGAAGAGTGGACTCGTGTGGGGGAATGTTCACGCGGAATACGCGGACGTAGGAGTTTTCAAAGACGAGCTGGTGATGCGGCTCCTTCGGGATGGGAACGGCGACCGGGGCCTGAGCGCTGAGAGAAAATGCGAAAAGAAGCAGGAGCGAGCAAAGAAGCGGCTTCATCTGTGACCTCCGTCGAAAGCAGATCCCGGAGCGAAAAGAAAGATGGCGAGATAACTCGCCGCTACAAAAGCGAGGCCTGCCGTGCGAAAGCCAAGCGCCACGAAATCAAAACCCGCGGGTCTAAAGACCGGCCACTACATGCGAAAAATTTCAAAGGCGCTCGAAGATGCCGGCGGCGCCCATGCCGCCGCCGATGCACATGGTAACCATGGCATAGCGCGCGTTCTTGCGCTGGAGTTCGCGGATGATGGTGGCGGTTAGTTTTGCGCCGGTGCAGCCGAGGGGGTGGCCGAGGGCGATGGCGCCGCCGTTGGGATTGACGCGCGACGCGTCGAGGCCGGCTTGCTGGATGACGGCGAGGGACTGCGCGGCGAAGGCTTCGTTGAGCTCGATGACCGCGATGTCGTTGAGCGAGAGGCCGGCTAGCTTCAATGCTTTGGGAATGGCTTGAACCGGGCCGATGCCGAATTCCTCCGGGAGAACGCCGGCGGTGGCGTAGGCGACAAAACGCGCGAGTGGCTTGAGGCCCAGCGATTTGGCGCGGGCGTCGCTCATGATGACGGTGGCGGCGGCGCCGTCGCTCATCGGGGAACTGTTTCCCGCGGTGACGGTGCCCCTGGCGTGGAACGCGGGTCTGAGCTTGGCGAGGATCTCGAGCGAAGTGTCCGCGCGGGGAAGTTCGTCGGTGGCAAAAACGAAAGTTTGCGTCGTCGGTTTGAGCGGCGACTTGGGTTTGGAAGAAGCGCCGTTGCCGTTGGGGAGAGCGGTGATCTTCACTTCGACGGGGATGGTTTCGTCCTTGAAATTACCGGCAGCGATGGCGGCGAGAGCTTTCTTGTGGGAAGCGGCGGAGAACTGGTCGGCCTGTTCGCGGGTGATGCCGAATTTGCGCGCGATGTTTTCCGTGCCGAGACCCATGTTGATGTAGGCGTCGGGATAATTGTCGACGAGCCATGGATTAGGCGAAATCTTGTTGCCGCCCATGGGCACCATGGACATGGATTCCGTGCCGCCGGCAACGATGACTTCGGCGGAGCCAGCCCGGATGCGTTCGGCAGCCAGCGCGATGGCTTGCAAGCCGGAGGAGCAAAAGCGGTTGATGGTCATGGCGCTGGTTTCGACGGGAAGTCCGGCGCGGAGAGCGGCGATGCGGGCGACGTTCATGCCCTGTTCGCCTTCGGGCATGGCGCAGCCGAGAATGACGTCGTCAATTTCTTTGGCATCAAGGCCGGGAACGCGGACGAGAGCTTCCTTGATGGCAAGCGCGGCGAGATCGTCGGGGCGCGTGGCGCGGAGCGAACCTTTATAGGCGCGGCCTACGGGAGTGCGGACGGCGGAGACGATGACGGCTTCGGGCATGGCGGGACCTCGCAGGTAGAGAATCAGAGCCTATTGTTAGGTGCGGGGAACGAAAAAGCAAATGCGGGTGATTTCTAGTCAGGAATAACTGACCCTCCCTCCCCCCACGTGTTTTTATAAAAGATTGACTCCACAGGGTTTAGGGAGTGGCGGTCGTCAAAGAGATTAATGAAGATAAGGAGTCACTGGAATCGGCCATGAAATCGGGATGAGTTGTGGCCGCGCCTGACGGTGCCCTCCCCACTATTCTTGTAACGATATGATACGACAGAGTTTAGGGGGGTGGTGGTGGTCGGTTAACAATATGAGGGTAAACGAGTTAGCGCGATCCGCGGCGAAATCCAAAAGAATTGCGGTTGCGTTCGATTTCCAGAAACTGCGGAAAGGAAAGGGCTTAGCGAGCGAGGAGCAAGAGAGGAGGGCGCTTTAACCGGGGGAATCGGCGGGGCGACCATCCCCATTACTAAGCCTCAATATAGCATATCCGTTAAGTTAGTCAAGGCATAAATGAGGATGCTGATGTGGGTGTGGTGTGATACCTCGTGCTAATGCCTTCCATCTCCACGCAGTCGCGGTTCATTACTCGGCGCGGAGGGCCTCGGCGGGATCGACGGTGGAGACGCGGCGCGAGGGCAGGTAGCTGGCCAGGAATGCGGTGGCGACGAGGCCGATGGAGGCGGCGCCGTAGGCGACTGGATCGACGGGGCTCACCTTGAAGAGCAGGGACGACATCAGGCGCATCACCACGATGGCCACCGCAAGTCCGCAAGCCACGCCGATGCCCGTCAGTGCCAAGCCGTGGCGGAGGAACATGCCGGTGAGCGTTTTCTGCTGAGCGCCGAGGGCCATGCGAATGCCGATCTCGCGGGTGCGCTGGGAGACGGAATAGGCGATCACGCCGTAGATGCCGACGACGCCGAGAAGCAGCGCCATGCTACCAGCAACGCCAAGCATAATCAGCGTGAAGGAAGTGCGGGCCATGGAGCGCTTGTAGAAAAAGTCCAGCGCGTGGACGTCGGCAAGGGGAAGATTGGGGTTCATGGACCAGACCGCTTGGCGGACTTCATTCAAGAAACTTTCCGAGCCAGTGCGGGAGCTGCGCAGGACGAAGGCCACATCGCGGAAAGCAAAGGAATCATCGCTTTCGAAGTGATTCATCAGGAGAGGCCAATAAACGGACGTGGTGGCCGGCTTGCTGACGCCGTCATCGTAAACATCGCCAACCACACCGATGATTTCGCGCCAGTCGTCTTTGGTGCTGACGCGGATGCGTTTGCCGAGCGCGGCGGAAGGGTCGTGCCAAAGTTCGCGAGCTACGTTTTCAGAGATCATGGCGACAGGGATTTTCTTGTAGGTGTCGTTCCAGGTGATCTCGCGGCCTGCAACCAGCGGCATGCCCAGAGTGCCGAGAAATCCAGGCGAGACGAACTTGAAGCGACGGAGCGGCGGAAGCTGGCCTTCGGCGTAGGTGCGGCCTTCGAGGAAGACCGGATCGCTCCAGCCTTGGCCGGTCATGGGGACTTTGGAGCAGATTCCGACAGACGACACGCCGGGAATCTCAGCGAGCCTGTGGGAGATCCCCTCTTGCATGCGGACGACCTTTTCGTCTTCTTTCGCCAGCGCACTGACAATCGAGACGCGGAAGGTTTGCAATGCGGCGGGCCCGACGAATCCGGGATTGACGCTGGTGAGGGCCGCGAAAGTGCGAATCATCAGGCCGGAGCAGATCAATAAAACGAGTGCGAGGGCGACTTGCACGACGACGAGGACGCTGCGCGCGCGATGTTGCTCCCTGCTTTGGCTGAGGGCGCGGCCACCCTCGCGGATGCCGGTGCTGAGGCGCGCCCCGGCGTACTTGAAAATGGGAATGGAAGCAAACAGCATGCTGGCGAGGAGTGAAATCAGAAGGGTGAAGAGCAAGACCGGCCCATCAATGCCGATTTCACGAACGCGGGGAAGTCCCGCGGGGGCAATGGCGGCGAGGACGCGCAGTGCGGCGTAAGCGAGGCCCAAACCGACGGCGCTGCCAAGCAATCCGAGAATGACGCTTTCGAGCAGAAGATCGGCGGCGATGCGGCCGCGGCTCGCGCCCAAGGCGGCGCGCACGGCCAGCTCCTGGCGGCGACCTTCGACGCGCACGAGCAGTAAATTGGCGACGTTGGCGCAGGCGATGAGAAGGACCATGCCGATGGAACCCATCAAGACCCAAAGGACACTGCCCACGTCGCCGACGACGTCGCGCTTGAGAGGACGGACGTTGGGGCCAATCTTGGCGTCCTCGAAGAGCTTGATGCTGAAGCCCGGCGGGGCCGGAAAGGAACTCATAACGATGGGAAGCATGCGAGCAACGTCAGCGTTGACTTGCTCGAGGGTGACGCCGGGTTTGAGCCTGGCCAGACCAGCGTAGCTGAAGTTGCCGAGGTTGACTTTGCTGCGGTCAAGCTGGAACGGCGTAATCAGGGCGGGATCATCCCGGTCCAGGAAATGAAATCTCTGCGGCAGAACGCCGATGATTTGCCGGCTTTTGCCGTCCACGATGAGGTTGCGGCCGATCGTGGAGGCGTCTCCACCAAATTTGCGGCGCCAATAGCCATAGGTGAGCATGACAGTTTCGGGGGCGCCCGGTGCATCGTCTTGTTTGGTGAAGCTGCGACCCAGCAGGGGAGGAATGCCGAGGAGCGGGAGAGTGCCGTCAGTGACACGCAAGGCGGGGACCTGTTCGGGCTCGGCGACACCCGTCACGCTTACGGAGTCACCCGAGTACATGCCGATATCCTGCATGGTGCGGTTTTGTTCGCGGTAGATGAAGTAGTCGGAGGGAGACATGTCGAAATCTTTGAGCTGGATGCCGGGTGCGGTATGCCAGACGCCGATGAGTTCATCGGGTTTGGGATAGGGCAAGGGCTTGAGGAGAACGCCTTCAAGCACACTGAACACAACGGTGTTGCCGCCTACGCCGGCGGCCAGTGTGATGAGGGTGATGGCCGTGAACATTGGGGCACGGCCGAGCCTGCGCAGGATGTGCTTTAGCTGGCTATTAAAGGATTCCACCCGCTACCACCCATCCTGACCGTGGCTATTCAATGGGCACACACAATGCACGATCTAACAAAGGGATACGACCAGGAGAGGGAGAAGTTCCCTGGAATCTTGCGCCCGGTGACGAATATCGACAGTGCCTTCGGTGAATCATGCTGGTTCGCCTAAGGATGACGATCTATTTGCCTTTCCTTGAGAGGAGCGCCTTTGCGCGGAATGAAGATAGTGCCGGGAGTCTCGACGTTGAACTTCTTCGAGTAGTTGCCCTGGTTGACGGCAACGCTGACGCGGCCGCGAGAATCGATGAACAGAAGCGAATCGCCCACGGGGACATCCATGAAAGTTTTCACGTAAGGGAGGGTCACCGATTTCTTGTTGATTTCGATCCTGAGTTTGTCGCCGAGGTTGTAGCCCAGCTGCTTGAATTCGTCGCCGGGAATATCCGTGAGCAGGGAACCGAAGGGGTCGTCGAGACCGATGATGTCGCCGGCGATGCCCTTGTCGGTGATGGTGGAAGTTCTTGGAGTGAGGCGGACGAGTTGAGGAACCTCGGGGCCGACGAGATTGTAATCCCATCCGGCGGCGAGGTGCGCGGCCGCAGGAGAAAAGATATCGCGGCCATGAAAAGTGGAAGAAATGGCGGACTGAATCATCCAGTTTGGATTGGTGATCTCGCGTGCGGAATCCAGGCCGTCGCGATCCATCACGGGGGTGATCAGGCCATTGTCCGGAAGAACAAAAAACTGAGCCTTTTTTGATTTGACGATGATCGCTTTGCGCGAGGTACCGACTCCGGGGTCGACTACCGCCACAAATACCGTTCCGGCGGGGTAGTAAGGGGACACCGCCTCCAGGAAGCGCGCAGCCTCTTCGATCGAAAAAGGCGTCACCTGATGGGTGATGTCCATGATGCGCGCGGCCGGCGCGATGCCGACCATGACGGCCTTGCAAATGGCCACGGCGTCGTTGGCCGTTCCGAAGTCGGTCATGAAGACGATGGTGGGTCGCGCACCCGACGGTGAGAGGGACGTGGAAGCTGAATCATTCCGCCCCGGAGCCTTCGAGCAGGCGGCGCCGAGCAGAGCGAATGCGAGCAGCAGCAAGACGAACGGACGAAGGCGTGAAATCATTATTCTCACCTGGAGCTGGAAGAAAAAAGTATACAGGAAGGGCAAAAGGAAAGTGCGCAAATCCCCGTGTCCGGCGATGGTTCTAGATGGATTGGATTCGGGAGATAGTTCCAGTAGACTTCACTGATTTCGCAGGGTAGCTAGCAAGAAAAAGCAATCCTGCCCCGTTCCCGAGAAGGCCCCGTGCGATAGCGTAAGTAAAATTTAAACAAAGGAGAACTATTGTGCGCCGAAGCATATGGGTTACAGGGATGTTGTGTTTCTTCGAGGGTGCGTGATGGCTGACCAGGTAACGGCTCAAGAATGGTCGGTGGCTGGCTATTTGGGATGCTCGGTATTTGGCCAGGCGGAGGCATCATTGGCTCGATCCTCGTTGCGTTTGTCGGTGCGGTGATTCTGGTGTGGATCACGCGGCTGCTAAAAAGGGCGTAACTCAACATCGAGAGAAATTAAAGCGAGTTCCAAAGGCCGGAAGAGCTGGCGGGGCAAATCGCAATTGTTTTAAGAAAACCCTAGTGGGATTTGCCAGTGTCTGGGTGCGTGACCAAAAACCACTCGACGGCCGGTCCCCGCTGGTACTTCAGGAGGGTGCGAGTTGATTCCGCGGCATCGGGTTTTCCCAGTTTTTCCTGGGTGATGGCAAGTTGCTGGAGCGCCAGCGGCGAACGGGAATCCGCGGCCAGTTCGTCGGCGGCGTTTGAAAAATCACCTTGTTGAAAAAGAGCAAAGCCGCGCGCGGACTCATAAGCATTTTCGACGACAAGATCACGGGAAGATGTCGCAAGGCTTGCGAGTTTGGAGCCCGCGCTGGCCGCAAGGTCCGGGAGGCCGTTAAGCGCGGCCACTCGCACGCGTTCGCGGAGAACCGTGGCGCGGTCGATCCCGCGGTCCGATTCACTCATGCCGGCTAGGGGTTGTTCCAAGGAAGTAGCAAGAGCGCCGAGCTGCTCGAGTTCATCCTGGGCATTGCCGGCAAGCATGGCGCGTCCCAAGGCGATGGCAAATTGCATGTTGGGTTCTTTTTTGTCAGCGGCTTGTTCGGAGAGAGCGGCAAGCTCCTTGCGGCCCGCGGCAGCGTTTCCTTCCCAGAAATAAACAAGCGCCTGCTGATATTTGGCGCTGAGTTCGTCGCGCGGATTCTCCGCGATTTGAAAGGCGCGGTCATATTCTTTTCGTGCGCTGCTGAAATCACCCATAAGAGTTAGCGTGTCTCCCAGTCCGATCTGGGAGGTGAAGTAGGTGGGATCGATCTGCAAAGCCGCACTGTAATGCTCCAAGGAACCGCGATCATCGCCGGAGGTTCGCAGAACCTCGCCGAGCGAGTCCTCGGGATTAGGGGAGCCGGGTTCCACTTCCGCGTATCGTTTCAGGGAGGCGACGGCGTTTGCGATCTCACCGGCTTCGGCGTACACATAGCCGAGTCTGTTCAGGACCGCGGGAAAATTCGGATCGATTTGCAGAGCCGTCTCCATCATCGTTCGCGCCCGATCGTAGTCCTGCTGGAGATACAACCATTCCGCAGTCAGGTAAAGGACATGCTTGTCCTTAGAGTAGTGCTTCAGGAGGTCGTTCATGTTCATGATCGCGGGAAGAAGGTCGCGCTCCTGAATGCTGGTCATCCAGCGGACAAGGAGTTGCTCGTCAGACGTGGTACGAGGGAGAAGAGATTTGGCTTTCGCCAGCGCCGCCGAATTGGGAACACCGCGCCGGGCAACGAAGGAAAGCAACGCATAACTCAGGGCCGATTGCGGGTCCTTTTCCGTGGCATGACGGGCATTCACTATTGCGTCGTCATACATAGAGTTTTCGTATTTGTCCCACGCCAGTTCGATGAACTTGCGCGCCTCTCTGGATTCTGTGGAGAGAGGGATGGCGCCGAAGAGGTGCTGGCCAGCGGACGCCACGGGCGGGGTCTTCCTGGCCGGGCGATTTGCGGTTTCCGCGACGTGAGAAGCGGGCGCTTGCGCCAATGCGCCGGTGGCAAAGAGCCAAGGGAAAATCAGAAGGAAATAGCGCGCCGCGAAACGTTTCATGCGAGACAGTCTCCGTTTCCGAAAGGAACAGAATGAGCCCTGATTGAGAACGTAGCGCGGAGTACGCGCGCAGGGATACTGGCCTTTAGTACAGGTGTGCGTGATGAGAAAGAAGGAGTTAAGCGGTTGACGATAAAGATAGGGGGAGGCGCACAGTTGGGCACAGGGCCAAAAACCGGTACTTGCTCCGCACCACGACGGCTGAACATACTGTTGGTAACCTGTCAGGAAGTGAGCGTGGGGGTTATGAAGCAGAGCGCCCGTGGGAAATGGTTGCGAATCACCGCGCTCTTATGTATTGCCTCGATGCCCGGCGGTTCGACCGTTGCAGCCATCAAGAATTTGGCGGTGGTCATGTCCACGGGGAGCAAGCTCTCGGACGTCCCACTGGCCGACCTCATCAAACTTTGCAAGGGCATCCAGAAGGCCTGGCCGGACGGAAAGAGTTTCACCCTCGTAATCAAGAATCCCGAGTCTCCTGAGATGCGCGTGGCGGTGCAGAAACTTTTCGGTGACCCCAGCGGCGACCCCAAGACGGCGATTGCGAAACTGAACGAGTCCCGCGTGACGGTAAAGATCGTGGGCAGCGACGAGGAGTTGCTGCGAGCGGTGGAATCCACGCCAGGGGCAGTGGGAATTCTCGACGTCTATTCCATCAACAGTTCGGTGAAAGTCCTCCGCGTGGATGGCAAGCTGCCCTTTGACGTGGGCTACGCACTAAAAGGGAATTAGCGAGCGTTCCAGGAAGAACTTTCGAGGAAAACACCCTTCCATCTATCGCTTTGAAGCCGCAGGAACCAGACCCCGAAGCCTTCCTGTCGATCGCCAAATCCGCGGATCTTCGTTAACCCTGGCAAGACCGGCCGGTAACCATTTGCAATGTGAGCCGTTTCAAGCACGAACGCGTGCTCACCCGTGGGCGTAGCTAACTTCGGTAGAAACTTGCGACCCATGCAGTAGAGTAATGCCGCCCGAAAGGGTAGTGATCACGCAAGAGGGATGCCCCTGAAACCCGAGCTGATAGGCATGCGATGAAACGTAGGGGTACAGGGAGTCACTGCGGATGAAGATTCAGAAGGCCTGTACGTAAGGACAGGTTTTCAACAGCTAGTACAGGGAAAAAGGGGCGAAAACTGGGGCGAAAATCGAGTGCTATATAACATGTTTGTTTTGTGTTACTTAGGAAAGCTTAATCTAGGGAGTTGTGGTACTAGGAGACTGGTTTAGTCGCCAAAATGTATCTTCTGTACCATCGCTTTTGGGGCTCGGAACCTGTCAAATAGGACAGGTACGAGGAATCGCTTCAGAACTTTGGGACAGTGTCGAGCATCTAAGCAAGTGGCGAAAGACCGATAAAGCGAAACATAGATTAAGGGCCAGTGTTAAATCGAGCGGGGAATGGGAACGGGAACACGAGGGAAGATGAAGACCAAGGACAAGAGTCGAAAGTGGATGTGGATGTTCCTGGCAGCGCTGGTTTCGCTGCAAATGTATTTCGTGTGGGAATTGCTGGCGGTGTTCGCACTGTTTGCCGTTGGATTTGCGGCTATCGCTTTTGCGGTCGGAAGCCTGTACATGCTGCACCGCGGCTGGGCATTGGCCGTGGAGCGCATCGCGGAGAGCCGGCATCCGGTTATGGTGGCCATGCGGCAGGGCATCGACACGATCGAAGACGTGGCGCGCAGAACGATTCGGCGTCCGGGTTCTGCGCCAGCCCGCTAGGTTCTTGACGAGCCTCTGGCCTTGGCCGGAGCGCACGCAGAGCTTGTCACCCTGCCTCCTTCAGGACTGACACAGCCTCCGCGACAATAGGAACGAAGAAAAAGAGCCAACCGTCCTCTAGAGAGCGGTTGGCTTTTTTTCTTTTGCGAGAGGAGATCTCATGGCGCGGCCGCCTCGTGATCCTTCGGCCGCGGCAAGTTGAATCAACCCGTCGCTCAATTTGTTGAGGATTGACCGGTCCCAAGGAGGTGCCGGCAGCGCCGGCTTCTCCGGGCAATTGTCCATCCATCAATGAGTCAGGGGATCGACGTCGGGATCAGGAATAATTTCCCCTTCATCCTGAGTGCGTGATTCGCCGTCCGCTTCGAACAGAGTCTTCCCGTTGTCTTTGACGAGCCCTTCCAAGGTGGATTTCGAATGCTCATCCACGGCACTGACGGCGGCCACCAGGCAGGAGTACAGGAAAGCCTTCATTCCTTTGCGGAATTGCTCCGTGGAACGCTGGGCGGAACGGGCAACTTCCGTCTCCAAAGCCTGGCGACGAGCATCACAGGTGGCGCGGCTCTCCGCGTCGAGTGAGGAAAGGGCAGAAACCGCTCGCTCCTTGGTCTCGGCGAGGACGGCATTCGCAACCTGGTCCGTCTGCCGCTGGAAGACCCCAAGAGCGGAATTCACCGCGCTCTGCACCAGCGCTTGCACTTCCGCGGAGCGCGCATCGAGTTTCAGGCGCGCCTCCTGTATTCCAGCCTGGGTATTCTCCAGCATGAGCTGGTAGCGGCGGTCGGCGGAGCGGGCGGTCGCCGTTTCGAATTGGGATAGGGCCTGGGCCACCGCTTCGTTAAGGCGCGCCTGGATCCGGGGTTCCCTTTCGAGCGTCATTCTTTCCACAAATTCCTGCGACCTGGCCAGTTCGTGCCGCAATTCCGCCGCTTGCTTCTCCAGCCGCTCTGCCATCTCCTCCGCCTGGCCGCGGTACTTTTCCATCTGTTCTTTCAAGTGCGAGGCGATCTCGCCGGTGAATTCCTCCTTCGAGGAAAGCCGCATCGCCTCCAGCCGCGTGGGGAAAAGTTCTTGAATCTCGCGCACGCTCGAGTTGCGTACGTCATCAATCGAGCTGAGCGCCTCGCGCACCGCTTCATCCACCTGGCGCGCTATCGCCCCCTCGACTGCTTGCTCCGCCGCGTGCTGCAGTTTTTCCTGCAACGCGGAGATGAGTCCATCCGGCGTGACGACCACGCGTTTCGGCTGGGAGGCCTCGGCGGCCCTCGGAGCCGGCTTCGAGGCCACCGGCGAAGGAAAAGGAAATGTAGCGACCTCGGCCATCTTGTGCTCGGGATTCACCGGCAGTTCGTCGATTTTTAGCGTCGTGGGCGGGGGATCCAGCGCCGGCGCGACCGCCGTTGCGAATTGCGCCACGGCCGTATTCGTTCCTCCCACCTTCATCCAATCCTGAGGGGGCGTAACAATCCCCCAAACATTCCCCGGATTTTCCAACTCCACCCCGACTTGCTGCAATTCCCGCAAACTTTGAGATGTGTGGACGGAGCACACTCTTGCGCGCACCGCCGGGGGCTTCGGCTCGACTTCCAATCCCACCACCTGCAACGTAACCCACGATCCAACGCCGTAATCGTGCCGCGAGGGATACCGGCACCCATGCAGGTTCAGGCTGGTCGAGACCGTTCTTTCTACAAATGGCTCGCCAAGGCGGTTCTGACCGAAAACGATCAGCGGGACGGACCGCTCGATGCGCGTGCTGCGCCGCGCGTCTTCTCCCACGGAATTGCGGGGTGGATCAATAAGAGACGATTGGCTCACGTCCGCTCCAAACCGATGCAGCGCCTAATGCCAGTGGCTCCACAAGACTTTCGTCATGCAGAGACATCTTTTCCGCAGGGAGGCAAAACTCCATCTAAGTGTGAAGCAGCTTCCAGCACATCGGTGCACCGTGCGCCTCTCGCGGAACTCCACGTGGCAGATGTTAGCCGAAGCCCGCTTCATTGTCGATATTTGCGTGGAGCGTCCCGGGATTCCGGCAGTGCAAGTCTTGTCGGACACCTTCAGCAGGCGACGAAACTTCCTGTTTCTGATACCCTCTTGCGTCTTGGGAGGAGGAACTCGCTGATGCGTCGTCTGCTTATTGCGTTTGGTTTGAGTCTCGTAATGTCAATGCTGGCCTTTTGTCAGACCCCACACCGCGTTGCCATCCTTGCGGGAAAGCTGATTGATGGGAAGAGCGATAAGCCGCTCGAGAATGTGCTGATCGTAATCGAGGGCGACAAGATCGCGTCCGTCGTGGCAGGAGGAAGCGCGCCCGCCGGTGTGGAGGTGATTGACCTTTCCAAGGCCACCGTCTTGCCTGGTTTCATCGATACCCATACGCACGTCCTTCTGCAAGGCGACATCACAGCCGAAGAATATGACGCGCAATTGCTGAAGGAATCGATTCCGTATCGCGCGATCCTCGCCGCGCGCAACGCGCAGATCGCGCTTTCGCACGGATTCACGGCCATTCGCGACCTGGAGACGGAAGGCGCGATGTACGCGGACGTGGACGTGAAGATGGCGATTGCCAATGGCGAAGTGCCTGGCCCGCGCATGCAGGCGGCCACACGCGCGATGGCCCCCACGGGAATGTATCCGCTGCTTGGTTATTCCTGGGAGCTAAAAGTTCCTAGCGGTGTGCAGTACGTGGACGGAACCGACGGTGCGCGCAAGGCCGTGCGCGAGCAGGCGATGTACGGCGCCGATTGGATCAAATATTACTCTGACCGCCGCTACCACTTCGAAGCCGACGGGGTGCTTCACTCCATGGTGAATTTCACCGATGAAGAAGCAAAGGCCATCGTGGACGAAGCGCATCGCATCGGCAAGAAAGTGGCGGCGCACGCGATCGGCAGTGACGGGATCGCCGCTGCGCTGCGCGCCGGCGTGGATACGATCGAACACGGTGACGGGCTTACCGACGCCCTGATGGACGAAATGGCTAAAAGAGGGATTTATTGGGTACCGACGGTCACCGTTGGCATGTATGTCGCCCCAGGGCGCGGCGGCAACTGGCCGAAGATGGCGGAATTGCAGCGCGAAAACTTTCCGAAAGCCATCAAGAAGGGCGTGAAAATCGCGCTGGGCACGGACGCCGGCGGCTTTGATTGGAAGGTGCTCAACCAAGCCAAGGAATTCGAATACTACGTGCAATACGGTATGACCCCACTGCAGGCGATTCGAGCCGGCACTTCAGTCCCCGCCGAGCTTCTTGGCTGGGGCGACAAAGCGGGTACCATCGAGGCCGGCAAGTGGGCGGACATTGTGGCCGTCAGCGGCGATCCGCTGAAAAATATTAAAGAGCTGGAAAATGTGAAATTTGTGATGAAGGGCGGGTTTGTTTACAAAAACGAAATGCGCTGATTCGGCGTCTTCTTAGTAGAACGCCACGCCGCCATCGACGTTGACGGACTGGCCGGTCATCGCGCTGGATTGCTCCGAGCATAGGAACAGGGCGGCGCGTGCAATCTCCTGCGCTGTCTGCGCGCGGCCCTGCAGCAAGCCGTTCAGAAAGCCGGCCAATTGTTCATCCTCGTTCACACCCATTTTCTTTGCGAGCACGGCGCCCAGGTCCTTCGACATCTGCGTTTCCGTTACCGGTCCTGGGCAGATAGCATTCACGCGTACGCCTTTTCGTGCTCCTTCCGCGGCGGTGACCCGCGTCAGCCCGAGCATCCCTGCTTTTGCCGCGGCATAGCCCGAGCCCCACGCGTAGGCCGCCTTCGCCGAGAGACTTGAGATGTTCAGGATCACGCCAGACTGCCGCGCGTACATTTCCGGCAGGACCAGTTTCGACAACAGAAACGCGGCACGAAGGTGAACGGCAATTACTTTGTCGAAATCCACCAGCGGATAGTCTTCAACGGGAACCACAGGGCCATAGTGTCCCGCATTGTTCACCAGGATGTCGATCCTGCCGAACTTTTCTCGCGCCGCAGCCACGGCTTGCGCGCAATCGGATTCCAGAGATAAATCTGCCGTGGCGTATCCGCTGCGGCCTCCGCCACGCGAAATCTCCCCCGTTGTGGTGGCGAGTTCCTTATCCGTGCGTGCCGTCAGAAACACCGCGGCGCCTTCTTTCGCAAAAAGATGCGCAATGGCGCGGCCAATTCCCCTGCCTGA
>QHZB01000149.1 GCA_003224525.1 Acidobacteriota bacterium
GCCTCAGTCAGTCGGGGTGCCGGCGCGGTTACTGGTTCTCGGAAAGCACTCCGGGCGCAACGCGCTGCGATTGACACTGCGAGACCTGGGCTACGAGGCGAGCGATACCGAACTTGCAGAAGTTTACAGCCGGGTGACGGCGCTGGCCGATCAGGCTAAGCAGGTGCGCCCGCGAGATATCGTCGCCATCGCCCACGAAGTGATTCGACGGCGTTCCCCGGCGATGGCCGCGGAATCGTCGCCGGCCGCCTGACCGCGCTGCGGCCAAATAGATGGCAACGCCTGAAACGCGCCATTTTGCATCTTTCTGCGATGCGCGCGTGGCTTGCCAGAATTCTCTTTCTCCACGGGGACCACCATGAAGAAGACCATTGTCCTGTTGCACGGAGACGGTATAGGTCCGGAAGTCACCCGGGCGGCGGTGGCCATCCTGCGCGAATCGGCGCAAGAATTTAATCACCAGTTTGAGTTCGCGGAATTTCCTATCGGCGGCGCGGCCATCGATGCTGCCGGCACGCCGCTTCCCAACGAAACGCTGGACGGCTGCCGCAAAGCCGACGCCGTATTTCTGGGAGCGGTCGGCGGGCCGAAGTGGGATGCGCTGCCTGTCGGGAAGCGCCCGGAGAGCGGGCTACTCGATCTGCGGAAGGGGCTGGAGCTCTACGTCAACGTTCGTCCGGTAAAGCTGCTCGAGCCGCTGAGAGGAATCTCGCCCTTAAAGGCGGATCGGCTAGGGGATCTGGATCTTGAAATTGTGCGCGAACTTGCCGGCGGCATGTATTTTGGCGCGCGCGGGCACACCACCGAAAAGGGCGTGGAGCGCGCCTGGGACACGGAGTCGTATGCGACGCCGGAGATCGAGCGCATCGCGGCCTTTGCCTACGCGCGCGCGGAGAACCGCTCGCGGCGGCTGTGCTCGGTGGACAAAGCGAACGTATTGAGCAGCTCACAGCTCTGGCGCCGTACCGTGACGGCCATGAGCGCGGTCTATCCTGCGGTGAAACTCGAGCACATGTACGTGGACAACGCGGCGATGCAGTTGACGCTGCGGCCGGCGCAATTTGATGTGCTGCTGAGCAGCAATATGTTCGGTGATATTTTGAGCGATGCGGCGGCGGCGCTAGTTGGCTCGATTGGGCTGATTCCATCCGCGAGTTTTGGGTCGTCCGCGCCGCTTTTTGAGCCCATTCATGGTTCGGCGCCGTCCCTGGCCGGGACGGACTCCGCTAATCCGATTGGCTCGGTTCTCAGCGCCACGATGATGCTGCGAGACGCCTTCGGCCTTTCGTTGGAAGCGGACTGGGTCGAGCAGTCGCTGCAACGAGTGCTCGCCGGGGGTTACCGGACGCCCGATATCACTGAGCAAGGTGCGCGGGCCGTGGGCGGCTCTGTCTTTACGGAAATCCTGCGGGAAGAGATGCAACGCACGTTCGAACACGCCGAGCGCTACGGCTGGGGCGTCTAGAGTTATCTGCCTACTGCTGCGATCTGTGCCTTTCATGACCATCGACCTCCGCTGCAAGCTGCAACGCCACCGTCAGCCGGGTTGCCTTGCGAGAAGCTGCTGAGAATGCTACTTTTACACCTTCCGAAGCAGCCTGCGGCCGACTACAGCCGAGGGCCACACGGCAGTGTGGACGAGGGCGCGGGCTGCGAATCCGTTACAGAGCAGCTCGACCAAAGGTGAGAAACATTATTACTCATCGCCATTTTCTTGAGCTATTCTCACAGTGGATTGGTTGCTGTTCGTCGTAAGCCCGCTATGGCGCAGCCCGGATCCAATTCGCAGGGTAACTTGCCCGTCACCAAGACCGGCCAGGTTTCCTTTTGGCGCGTGGAAGGCTCCTTGCTCGAACTTGGCGCCATGCGCCCGGTCGGCTTTTTCACCTGGAACGCGCAGAGTTTTGCGGAGCGCTGGGCGCGGCGCGCGGGCATGGCAGGCATGGCGCTCGCGAGGCCCTTTGCTTATTTCGCAAGCCGCACGTTTGCCACGCGGTTTTTGCACATATTACTTCGCGGGGTCAGCCGTGATCGCCTTGATCTCCTCGGCGAAGAGTACTTTCACTATGTTCTGAAGCCGCAATTGCGCCGCGAGGCCGCCGAGAAGTTAATCGAAGCGGTGCGCCACGGCGAGCGTGTCGTCCTGGTAGGGCAACTCCTAGAAAACGTACTTCGGCCGCTGGCGCACCATTTTGGAGTTGCGTCGATCATCTCGAACCGCCTGGAATTTCGCGACGGCAAGGCGACGGGGCGGCTGCTCGATCCGATCGTGCGCCCGCGCGGGCCCTTGGCGTGGATCGCGAGCGGTGGCGCGGACGGCCGGATCCCGCGCGAAAAACTTTTGAGCCGGCTGGGCTGGACACAGAAGCCGGAGCAGCTTGATAAGGCTATGCAGACGACAGCCCGTCCAACAATTCCGCCGGGCAGGTCCGTCGGGCTTTTCGGGGAAAGTCCGCGAGTCGAGCGCCTCTCGGTGCGAGAGAACCTTGCGAATCGGCACCTCCTGCTGATCGGCGTGACTGGATTTATCGGCAAGGTCTGGTTCGTCGATCTGCTCGAAAATACTCCCAACATCGGTAAGATCACGCTGCTGATTCGCCGCAACCGCACCACTTCCGCGCTGCGACGCTTCGAAAAGATCGTCGAGGAATCTCCCACCATCGACACGCTCCAGGAGCGCCATGGCCGGAAGCTCGGCGCATTTCTGCAAGAAAAAGTGGAAGTTGTCGAAGGCGACGTGGGCCTGCCGGGCCTGGGACTCGACGAGGCGACCCAAGCGCGGCTGGCGAAGTCACTCGACCTCATCGTGAACAGCGCCGGCTTGACGGATTTCAATCCTGATTTGCGCGATGCGCTCTCTTCCAACGTCGATTCGGCGATCAACTTGCTCGGTTTTCTCCGAAAGTGCAATCACGCCGGGCTGATGCATCTTTCGACCTGTTACGTTGTCGGCATGCGCGACGGCCGGGTCACCGAAGAGCTGCAGGATAATTACAATCCCGCCAACGATGCCCAATTCGACGCCGAAAGAGAAATCGATTCGCTGCGTGAGACCATTCGTCGCGTCGAAGAACGCGCCGAGGGTCCGGAACTCGACAAGGCGCTTCGCCGCCAGGCGCTGGGACGCGGCGGCAATGAAGCTTCCGCGCCCGCGGGAGAGCTCGCCGGCGTTCTGAAACGCAATCGAGCACGCTGGGCGCGCAACAAGCGCGCGCGCGTCGGCCTGCGCCGGGCGCAACATCTGGGCTGGCCGAATACCTACACTTTCACGAAGAGTCTTGGCGAGTCCATCCTCGCGCGCCGCGGCCGCGATCTGCCCATCGCCATCGTGCGCCCGTCAATCGTGGAAAGCTCGGAGCGCTCTCCCTTTACGGGGTGGAATGAAGGGATCAATACGTCGGGGCCACTTTCCTACCTTCTGGGCACGAATTTCCGCCAGCTCCCTTCGAATGAGCGGAAGTGTCTCGACGTGATTCCCGTCGACATGGTCTGCCGGGGGATGACGCTCATTGCAGCTGCAGTTGTCGCGCGACGCCACGCCCGGATGTACCAGCTTGCGACTTCCGCGATCAATCCAGTCAATATGGGACGCAGCATCGAGCTCACGGGTCTTGCGCACCGCAAGCATTACCGGACGACGCAGAGCATCGACAGTTGGCTGAAGGTGAAGTTCGAGACCATCCCGGTCTCCAAGCAGCGCTACGAGCGTCTCTCGATTCCCATGCAGAAGGCCGTCATCTCCAGTATCAACCGCGTGGCCATCTCCCTTCATATGAAGAAGCCGCCGCTTGCCCGGGCGGAACGAGACCTCATCCGCGCCGAGAAGCTGATTGAGCTCTACGAGCCTTTTATTCTTCACAACGAGCACGTCTTCGAATGCGAGAACGCACGCCTGCTCTCCGCCGCACTGCCACGTGAGGAGCGTCCGCTCTTCGATTTCGCGCCGGAATCGATCGACTGGTGGGACTACTGGATCAACGTGCACATCCCCGCGCTGCGCCGCTGGTGCTATCCGCTGATGGAAGGCCGGCCGCTCGAATCGCGCCAGCCGCGAGCGCTTGATTGGTCCGGTGAACCCGCGCGTGGAGCGGCGCTCTCCAAAGCCGCGACACCGTCCGGCTCTTTATGGCGATCTTCGTAACCGGCTCGACCGGCTACCTGGGCAGTTATCTTGCGGCAGGACTCCTCACCGCGTACCGCGACAAGCTAAATCTCCTGATTCGCGGGAAATCCGAACAGGAAGCGCGCGAGCGGCTTTGGACTTCGCTCCAGTTGCATTTCGAGTTTCCCGAATTCGCCCAGTACCTAAGCTCTCGGGTGCGCATTTTTCGCGGTGATCTGACCAGCGAGCGTTTTGGTCTCTCCGATGACGAATACCATGCGCTGGTGGACACCACGGACTCCCTGATTCACTGCGCCGCTTCACTGAACCGCAAATCGGAGAAGCAGTGCCTGAACGTCAACCTGCGGGGCACCCTCGAAGTCATTCAACTCGCGCGCCGCGCGCAGAATCGCAACGGCCTGCGCCGTTATTCGCACGTTTCCACGGTTGCCGTTGCGGGCAAAAGAGAAAACGAGGTGGTAACCGAGGACGCCTCGATCGACTGGTCGCGCTCGGATTACGATCCCTATGCGCGCACCAAGAAGTTTTGCGAGCACATGTCGAATCAACTCTTGCCCGACGTGCCCAGAACGATTTTCCGCCCCGCCATCATTCTAGGAGACAGCCGCCGCCCGGAGACTTCGCAATTCGATATGCTGCAAGCGTTCCACGTTCTGGCGCAGATGCTTGTTCTTCCCCTGCGTCCTCAAGATAAAATCGATATCGTGCCGGCGAATTACGTCGGCAAAGCCATCGTGACCATTCATCAAAAAGAAACGCCTGCCCACGGCATCTATCACCTGTCTTCCGGCACGGGCTCCGAGACCTATCAGGAATTGACCGACGTGATTTCGCAAGCCGGCGGCATGCTTCGGCCGATGTTTTTGCCCTCTCTCGGCGGCCCTTTTTCCAGTACCGTCAATTGGGTAGCGAATCGCAGCGGTGCGGCGGGGTACGGCGCTTCGCTTCTCAAAGTTTTCTGGCCGTATCTCGACTGGAACACCGTTTTCGATAATTCGCGCATCGTCGCGGAGCTCGGCGAAGCGCCGGCAAAATTCTCGGCCTATGCAGCTCCTCTTTTGAAATACAGCCGCGAAAATAAATTCCACTTTCCCGCCAAACCCTGGCCTTCCGCTCCGGGAGTGGAGAAAAATGCCGGGAGATCCCGCGCATGACGGACTTTCTCCTTGTCGCCTGGGTCAGCGCTCTGATTGAGATTCGGCGCTTCGGCTGGATGCTCGGACTTGGCGACCGCTGGAGTCCCGGCGAAAAACTGAAGCTCCTGTTTGCGGGTTACAACGGCACGCGCAACACCGGCAGCGATGTGCGCGTGCAGGAGATGCTGCGGCAGATACGCCACGTCCTGGGAGCGAACAACACAAACTTTAGCGTGATGTCCTTCGATTTCGACCGCACCCGCGGATATTTTGAAGGTACCCGGCAGGTTTACCTCCCCAACGCTTTCCCCCCGTTTCTCTACCGCGAGGTCCGGCAGAATCACGGTGTCATCGCTTGCGAAGGCTCGATGTTCAAGAGCAAGTTTGCCAACGCCTTGACCACCATGATGATCGGTTCGCTGGGGCTCGCTTCGGCGGAGAATAAACTCTCTCTCGCCTATGGGGGAGAAGCAGGTCACATGGACGGTCTCATTGAATCCATGTGCGCTCGGTACGTCCATGATTCGATGGTCATCACTCGCAATGTGGAATCGCGGACACTCTTGAGTTCGCTGGGAATTCCGACGGAGCTTGGCACGGACACCGCCTGGACGTTTGAGCCTCATCCTCCCGAATACGCCCGCAAGGTGCTGCGGGAAGCCGGCTGGGATGAGAAGACGCCCATCCTCGTTCTCTGCCCGATTCATCCCTTCGTCTGGCCGGTGAAAGCATCGATTGCGAAGTATCTTGCCCGCGTCACGACCGGGGCCTACAAAGGCAGCCAGTACCGTTCCGTTTATTTCTTTGAATCCGGATCTGAAGTGGACCGGAAATACCGCCACTACATCTCTGGGTTTACGAAGGCAACGCAAGCGTTCATTCAGCGACATCGCGTGTTTCCGCTCTTGGTCGCGATGGAGCGGCTCGACGCGGTCGCCTGCCGCGACATGGCGGCGCAAATACCCGGCACGCCAGTATTCACCTCCGACAATTTCGACATGTTCCAGCTTGTTTCGATACTGCGCGCGTGTTCCTACATGGTTTCTTCGCGCTACCACGGGATTGTGACTTGCATGCCCAGCCTGGTGGCTTCGGCGGGCGTGACGATGGACGAGCGCATCCGCAATCTGATGCGCGAGCGCGGACATCAGCATCTCTTGCTTACCGTCGATGACCCCGATCTTGAGACGAAACTTCTCCAAATCATGGAGACGCTGGTCGCGGAAGCCGATTCCGTCCGCGAAGGCATCGGCGAGACGGTGGTCCGCAATTTGAAAGTGATGGCCCGCATGGGCACGTTCCTTGAAGATGTTGTCCGGCGCACCTATCCAGAATTTCCGCTGCGTCCCGGCGTATTTTCCTGGGAAGAGTATCTTCCGCCACTGAGCAATAATTTGCTTCAGCTCGCGGGGCGTTACGGCTCTTCGCCGGCGGCGCTCGCGGCAGTTCGCTGATTCTTCATGCCCAATTTCCTTGAGACCATTCTTGCCCAACTGAAGCGCGCGGATGGCCGCGTCGTTCTTCGCGAAATTCGCGGGGATCGGTTTGTGAGTGTGACGGGCAGGGAATTGCTGGACCAGATCCAGCTTGTCCGCACGTTCATTCGAAGGTCCGGCGTCCAGCCCGGGGACCGTTGCGCCCTGCTTGCGGCCAATTCCATTCGCTGGGCGGTTTTCCATTTGGCGCTTATGGCCGAGGGAGCGATCGTCGTGCCGCTCTATTCGCGGCAGGCGCCCGCCGAACTCGCCGGCATGATGCGCGATTGCCAGCCGCGCCTGATTTTTGTTAGTGATGCAGCGCTCGGTGAAAGCGTCGTCCAGAGCTGGCCCGAAGCTCCGCGCCGAGTGCTCTTCGATGAAGTCCCGCGGCAATCAGCGCCGCAAACTCCGCTTGCCGATGCACCCAATCCTCGCCCGGACAGCGATGTCGTCACCATCATCTATACTTCAGGAACGTCGGGAGAGCCGAAGGGGGTTTGCCTGAACGTAGGAAACCTCACGCACATGCTTTCCTGCACCACCGAACGCCTCGATCAACTGATGGGTGCGACGCACGAACCCGACCGTGTTTTCCATTACCTTCCGTTCAATTTTGCGGCATCCACGATATTGCTGCTGTCTTGTCTCGCGCGCGAAAGCGTTCTTACTCTTTCGACGGATCTCAATCGCCTCGCGGACGAAATCCACCTGGTATCGCCGAACTATTTCCTGAATGTTCCCACGCTGCTGGAGCGTGTCCGGCGCGGGGTCGAAGAGGCAATTGCAAAGCGGCCGGTGGTCATCCGCTGGCTGTTTAGGAGGGCGCGCACCGCCTGGCAGCGGCAGCACGTCGGCCGCGGCCGCGCACTCGATGCGTTGTGGCTGGCTCTCGGCCGCGGGCTCATCTTTCGAAAGATTCGAGAGCGCTTCGGCGCGCACCTACGAGCGCTGATCTGTGGTTCGGCGCCGCTCGCTCCGCAGACGCAGCAATTTTTCCTGATGCTTGGCATTCCCGTGCTGCAGGCCTACGGGCTCACGGAGACCACCGGTATTTGCACGCTCGATGACCCACGCGTGCCGGTGGAGCCGGGCTACGTCGGCACGGTGATTACCGGAATCGAAATGAAGCTGGCAGAAAATGAAGAGATCGTCGTGCGCGGGCCGCACATTTTCCCGGGCTACTGGAACCGCCCGGAAGAAACTGCCCGCGTGTTGCAAGATGGATGGTTCCACACCGGAGATCAGGGCCAAGTAAACGTTCGCGGGAATTGGCGCATGAGCGGCCGCATCAAGAACCTGATCATCTTGAATTCCGGCCATAACATTGCGCCCGAACCGATCGAGGAGAAAATCGCGCGGCTTCTTCCTGCGGCGCAGCAAGTCGTGGTGGTCGGAAATGGACGAGGTTATCTCTGCGCGCTCGTGACCGGGGAGGTCGAGTCCGCAGCCGTTCAGGCGGTCCTCGATGCCGTGAATCCGGAACTCCCGCATTATCGGCAGGTTAGAAATTTCACGATCCTTCGTGAAGTTTTTACTCCGGAAAGCGGGTTGCTCACCGCCATGGGCAAAATTCGCCGCGATGCCATCAATGCGCGATATGCGTCTGAAATCAATGCCATGTTCGATTCGAAAGGCAGCCGTGAGGCGCTCAGCAGGCAACACGCATGAAAACTTTCACCGGCAAGACGCTGCGTTGGGAATGGCGCGAAGGCGTGGTCGAACTGACGCTCGATCATGAGCCTGCCAATGAAATTGGCACGGCCATGCTTGCGGAACTGGAAAAGTTTGTTGCCGCATTTGATGTGCTCCTGCCGGAGTCTTCCGTCTGCATTATTGCGAGCGCGCGGAAGTCCGTTTTTTCCGCTGGTGGGGACTTGCGCGAGTTGTATGCGGCGGCGGCGGCCGTTCCCGCGAAAGAACGCGCTGCGGGCGTGCGCGCCTTTCTTGAACGCGTCCATGCCGTTCTGAACGCGATAGATGCCGCGCCATTTGTCAGCATCGCTGCCGTTCCTGGCGCTTGTCTTGGTGGAGGACTTGAGCTGGCCCTGTCCTGTGACATGATCGTCGCCGACAAAATGGCGCGGTTTGCATTTCCCGAGCTGCGCCTGGGATTCATCCCTGGCTTCGGCGGTATCCCGCGCTTGAAACGCGATCTTGGCAACGCTTTCCTAAGGGATTTGCTTTTCACCGGGCGAACGGTCAACGCGACTCGGGCGCAGGCCGTGGGCCTCGTAGCGCAACTTGCCGGTGAAGGCGAAGTCCTCCGCATCGCCCGCTCAACCGCCGCGCAAATCACCAAGTACGACGCCGTTACGCGTGCGGCCGCCAAGAAATTCATCAAGCCAATTCCACACGATGAGCTTCGGCGCGAGATCGACCTTTTTTGCGAACTCTTTACTCGCCCCGCCGTCATGGCCGCACTGAAAAAATTTGTCGAAGACTCCGGTCCTATGCCCTACCTTCCCTAGCAGGACGCTGGAAAAGTCCACTTGAGGTCATCCCGTGCGAAGCGAGGGATCTACTTTTTGCGAAATATTGCAGAGAGAATGGATTCATTGTTCTTGGCGGGCCGCACCTAGCTGGAATACTAGGTCCCAACCTAGCCAACTGGCGGATGTAGACGCCCCCGCTCCTGTTGCATCTTGTTCAAGGAGGTAGGGAAATGTCCATGGAACTCATTGAACTCTCGAATGCTCTGGTTAGGGTGACCGATCATACTGCTGCGTCCGTGGTGGCCGTTCATACGGAAGCACGCGGGTCGTCCAGCGGCGTCATCTGGCGCCCTGGCGTCATTGTTACGGCGGAGCACGCCCTTCGTCGCGATGAAGAAATCCAAGCAACGCTGCCGAACGGGCGTATCGTGCCCGCAACATTGGCAGGACGTGATCCTTCGACTGATCTTGCGGTTCTGAAGTGTCCGGAGGCCGGCGCTGCATCCGCCGAGCGAGGCGACGCCGCGGCGATCAAACCGGGTAGCATCACTCTGGTG
>QHZB01000150.1 GCA_003224525.1 Acidobacteriota bacterium
CCTTACTGGCTTCCGTCCCCGCACTCCGCTGAATGAGATCATCGACCGCGTCTCCGCTTTTTTTCAGCAAAAAGAGGAAGGCCTGGGCATCCACAAGGTAGCCACGACCAGCGCCGACTAAATTCCGCCCTCTGGCCAGATCGCGGCATTCCCGCGGAACTATTTTCGCTTTTCTTTCCCGTTTTGCTTTCCGAGAACCCCCACCTCTGCGACGTTTTGTCGCCTACCGTCAGATTTCAAGGCCTTTCGGGGGAGGGCGTGATCGCGCCGGAATTTGACGTAGAGCCTCCCCTTCACTCTCAATTTCATCAAACTTTTCGCCGCTTTCTTCGTCTTTACCTCTAGCTGCCCGGGGGTTCCTGTGACCAAGACCGGCAATGATGCCAGTCGCCGGATGAATTTCATCGGCTGGCTCGACACTGTCCTTCGCGACTTGAAGTACACCTTCCGCATGCTCGCGCGCACTCCGGGTTTCACGGCCGTGGCCGTTCTGACTCTGGCCCTTGGCATTGGCGCGAACACCGCTATTTTCACCCTCCTCGACCAGGTCTTGTTGCGGCTACTCCCTGTCAAAGATCCGCAGCAACTCGTCCTGCTCACCATGAAAGGACGCCACTACGGCAGCAACTGGGGCGGCAATGCGATCTCCCATCCCATGTTCCGCGACTTTCAGGATCACAACGAAGTGTTCTCGGAAATGTTCTGCCGCTTCCCGACTTCCGCGAGTCTTTCCTTTGGCCGCCAGGCCGAGCGCGTCGATGTGGAATTGGTATCTGGCACCTACTTCTCTGCTCTCGGCGTCGTCCCCGCCCTGGGACGCATACTCACGCCCGAGGACGATCGCGTCCCAAGCGGCCATCCGTTCGTTGTTCTCAACTACAACTATTGGAGGACGCGGTTTGCCGCCGATCCGCAAATCGTTGGCAAAACGTTGAATTTGAATAATTACAACATGACCGTTGTCGGCGTCGCACAAGCCGGTTTTGATGGCGTAGAACTCGGACGCTCGCCGAAAATCTTCATTCCCATCATGATGCAGCGGCAGATCATCGTCGGTAACCCTGAAGACATGCTCAAAGAGCGCCGCAATCGCTGGGTGAATGCCTTCGGCCGCTTGAAGCCGGGCATATCCCAGCAGCAGGCCAAGGCCGCTCTCCAGCCCTTCATGCACTCCATGCTCGAGATGGAAGTGCAGTTGCCGGCGTTTAGCCGCGCCTCGAAATATGACCGCGACGAATTTCTAAAGTGTTGGATCGACGTTTTGCCCGGCTCTCAGGGCCGTTCCTACACACGCCGCCAACTCTCCACGCCGCTCTGGGTCTTGATGGCCACCACGGGAGCTGTTTTGCTGATCGCTTGCGCCAACCTCGCCAACCTCATGCTCGTGCGTGGCTCAAGCCGCGTCAAGGAAATCGCCGTTCGCCTGGCCATGGGCGCCACGCGTCCGCGCATCATCGGCCAACTCTTGATCGAGAGTCTTTCTCTTTCCGCCCTTGGTGGGCTTGCCGGTCTAGCCTTTGCGTTCTGGGCCGACCGCGCCCTTATGAAAATCTATCTGCCTTCCGATTCCGGCGGCATGAACATTTCCAGCGCGCCCGATCTTCGCATTCTGCTCTTCAACCTCGCCGTGACCGTCCTCACCGGAGTCATCTTCGGCCTCGTCCCTGCTCTTCAGACCACCAAGCCCAACATCGCAGGAACATTAAAGGATCAGGCCGGAGCCGTCGTGGGCGGCGGCCACAATCGCCTGAGAAAAGCCCTGGTCATCGCGCAAGTGACGCTTTCCCTTCTGCTCCTGGTAGGAGCCGGTCTTTTCGTTCGCAGTCTTGCGAACCTGCGCAATCTCGGCCCCGGCTTTGCCCCGGAGAGGCTCGTGGCCTTCCAGGTCGACCCTTCGCTCAACGGCTACACTACCGAGCGCATGAAAATTTTCTATCCGCAGCTCTCCGAATCTCTCAGTTCCATTCCTGGAGTTCAATCCGTCGGCCTCGCCTCCGTGCGCATTCTTGAAGACAACGAATGGGACAGCAGCATGTCCGCCGAGGGCTTCACTCCTGCGAAGCCCGATGAGCACGCCGAGCCCTACATGAACGCCATTGGCCCCAATTATTTTGCCACTCTGGGTGTGCCCATCGTCGCGGGCCGCGACTTCCGGACCAACGACAACCACGAGGTCAAACACGGGCCTGAAGTGTGGAATTGGTCGCCCACAACGGTTATCATCAACGAGAAGTTTGCGAAAAAATATTTCGCCGGGCGGAATCCCGTTGGCCTTCACCTGGGTTTCGGCACCGATCCCGGAACACCGACCGACATGGAAGTCATCGGCGTCGTCAAGGATTTCAAGTACACCAGTCTCCGCGACGAAATTCCTGAGCAGGCATTCGTTCCCTATCTCGGCAGCCGCTACCTCGGAGAAATGACTGTCTACCTCCGTACCAGTGCTGATCCCAATCAATTGATGTCTGCCGTGCGCTTGAAAGTCCGCGACATGGATTCGAATCTCCCGATTTACGCCATGCGCACCACCGAAGTGCAGATCAATAACTCCCTTTCCACCGAGCGCATGATCGCCAGCCTCTCTGCCGTCTTCGGCTTCCTCGCCACTCTGCTCGCGGTCATCGGGCTCTATGGTGTCATGGCCTATACCGTTGCTCAGCGCACCCGCGAAGTCGGCATTCGCATGGCCCTCGGCGCCGCCCGCGGCAACGTAATCTGGATGGTCATGCGCGAAGTCCTGCTGCTCGTTGCCATCGGGGTCGTGGCGGGCGTGTCGTCAGCTCTGGCGCTCACGCGCGTTGTGCAGAGCCAGCTCTTCGGCCTCACCCCGCATGATCCTCTAACCTTGGCGCTGGCCACCGCCGCACTTGCCCTCGTCGCTTGCGCTGCAGGCTACGTTCCCGCGTTGCGCGCCAGCCGCCTCGATCCCATGGCCGCTCTGCGCTACGAATAAATCATGGCTCTTTCGAGCCACAAGCGAACCATGAAAATAGCCGCAAAGCGTCCGTTGAAAGCAAAGGGGTTATGGCTATTTTCTGAGGAATAAGTCTTGTTTCTTTCTGGGCACACGTCCTCGCCGATACGATAGAAATACGCCTTGGCTCTTATCATCCCCTGGAAAGCGCCCTTCGTCGGGCGGCTTACGTATCAGGATTATTAAAGAACCGTGAGACTAATCCTGACCGAGTGCGACAGGGTACCCGACCTACCCCTGACCCTCACGCTGAAGGTTCCCGTGGTTGCCGAACTGCTGACCGTCAGCGTCAACGTGCTCGCGCTCGTCGAGCTGCTGGGATTGAACGACGCGGTTACGCCAATCGGCAGACTGGACGCGGAAAAGCTGACGCTGCCAATGAAGCCGCGCACCGGGTTGATGGTGATCGTGGATGTGCCTGTGCTTCCCCGTGCCACGCTCAGGCTGCTGGGCGATGCCGAAAGACTGAAATTCGGCCCCGGATTCACGGTGAGGGCAATTGTGGTCGTATGCGTCAAACTGCCCGACGTGCCGGTAATTGTCACCGTCGCGCTTCCCGTTGTCGCCGTGCTGCTCGCCGTCAATGTCAGCGTGCTCGTACTCGTCGTGCTGCTGGGATTAAACGACGCGGTTACGCCACTCGGCAGGCCGGAGGCGGACAGACCAACGCTCCCGCCGAAGCCGTTCTGCGGATTGACCGTGATCGTGCTCGTGCCACTAGTTCCCTGGGTGATGGTCACGCTGGACTGGGATGCGGAAAGGCTGAAGTTCGGCTGGGTAGCAGAATTCACCGTGAGGCTGACCGTCGTCGTGCGTGTCAAACCTGGCGACGTTCCAGTAATCGTGAGCGTGTAAGTTCCAGCCGGTGTCGATGTTGACGTGGTTACGCTCATCGTGGAGTTTCCGGAGCCGGTTACCGAAGGCGGACTAAAGCTGGCGCCTGCGTTGGATGGTAGACCTGATGTGACGCCGAAGGTGACCGTGCCATTGAAACCGTTCTGCGGCGTGACCGTGATCGCGCTCGTGCCGTTGGTTCCCTGGGTAACAGTCACGCTGGACGGGGATGCGGAGAGGCTGAAGTTCGGCTGGGCAACAGCATTCACTGTGAGGCTGACAGTCGTCGAGCGAGACAAACTGCCCGACGTTCCAATAATCGTGAGCGTGTAAGTTCCGGCCGGTGTCGATGTTGACGTGGTTACGCTCATCGTGGAGTTTCCGGAGCCGCTTACCGAAGGCGGATTGTAGCTGGCGGCTGCGCCGGATGGCAGACCCGACGCGGTAAGGTTGACAGTTCCGCTGAATCCGCTCAATGGAGTTAACGTCACGGTGTAAGTGGTGCCCTGGCCTTGGACCACCGATTGCGATGGCGGCGACCCCGACAAGGAGAAGTCAGGCGTCGTGCTGCCGCAGGATGGGAACTTGAAAGACGCGAGGCGAGTGCTCCAGTCGAACTGGGCGGTAACCATATAGTATTGGTTCGTGTACCAGAAGGTACAATCGTCCGCGCCGTCGATCGCCATACTGGTGTAGTCACCCCAGCGATTGCCGGTGAGGCTCTGTGAGCCCGTGCCAGCGACGATCTGAGCCTCGCTTTCCATCGTGCCCAGCGCGTCGGACGGCACGCGACCTGTGTAGCTGATCGACGGGTACATGCCCGGGCTGGAGATGCTGTAGCCAAGCGCGATATCTTGTGCGCTGTCCATGGCGATCGAGCCCATCCAGCGGTAGTTGCTGTCTGGGGCGAAAGTACCCTGCTGAAACACGGAAAGGCTGGTAGAGTTTTCCGGCGCGTGGAACTCATACCATCTCTCACCCACCGAGCTGCCTGCGGTCACCGAGTGACTCACCAGCCACGTTTGGTGATCGCTGAAATTGCGGTAAGCCAGCCGATACATCAGGCGATCACCGAGCGCATCCAGTCGATCGGCGATGCCACCCTGCGGAATGCAGCCAGCGGAACCGCCACCACAGGCCAAGCCGAAAGAGGCCACATTGATCGGCATGGTTCCCCCAGCCCCCGTGAACGTGGAGTTCGATGGTGTAGTGAAATCCACGTGGAACAGGTACTTGTAAATGACGCTGCCATTTGGGGGGGTGTTGTCGATGCTGCCCAGGAAGACCTCAGCTTGGCCTGGGGGCGGGAGAGTGCCGGCCGAGTCCAGATCGCCCGGCAGCAGGCCGTCGTCAAAGATGGTGGGCGTGGTGAAGCAGATTTGCTTGGCTGTGGAATCCCCTACGAGCATCTTGGCTCGCTCATAGGCGCACGCGGTGGCACCAACATAGGTGCTTCCGGTCGGCCCGAAGTTGTTCTGGCTTTGGTAATAGGCGTCAGGCCACATACCCCATTTCGGGTAATCGGGAAAGCCGGACTGAGGGAATTGGAAACGGTAGTAGGGGCCGGTCGCATCGGGAGTCTGCGAGATCGCGATGCAGGTAGCGTAGGGCGCGCTGAACACGTTCTGGGTCATGACCCAGCGATGAGCAGTCTTGTCCCACTGGGGGATAATGTCGCCGCCGTTCGAGGTTGCGCATGGTCCGCCGAAGTTCGCCCACAACTGGTTGCCCGCGACGGGCCCGGCGATGACTGCGCCAGTCGTCTTGTTAAATACGGCATAGGATACGTTCACCCACTGCACTACCTGTGTGTCGCCCACCGCCAGGTTCACGTCGGTAGGCGCGTCAGGAACTGTATAGCCGCGGAAGCCGTTCCCAACCCCCAGCAGGTCCAGGCCAGGGGTGGTACTGACCAACGGGCCGCTGGACGTCTGGAGCGCGCTGTCCGCCAAGGGTCCCAAGCCACGCTGCGCGGCGTTTGTCAGGAGCTGCAACTTTGGGTACCTCACCTCTGGCGCCAGATAGGACCCCTGCTGAGGCGAAACTACCGTCGCCATTAGGCTTAGTGGAGGTGAAAGGTCAGAGTGAACCGGGTAGCTAACTTCCGGATTGCGCAGGACCTGAGGCTCGGCTGGTGTCTCCTGGGCCAGCGACGGAGCCGGTGTCACCGACGCCAGGAAGAGCACGGAAAGAACGCTTAGCGTGACGCTGGCAAACTTACTTTTCATCGAACCCTCCGTCATTGTTTGTCCGGCACGGCCCGCCAAATCCGGTCCACAGCGTGTTGCCCGCCACGGGGCCCAGGAGCAGTCTGCTGGTCTTGTCGTAGACGGCAAATTCCGTCTTGACCCATTCGACGAACTGCGTCGTGCCCGCCGGTGCCGAGTCGTTCGCCGCGACACCTTCGAAGTTCACCCCTGCCGTGGTT
The DNA here is from genome assembly GCA_003224525.1 of Acidobacteriota bacterium. GTDB lineage: Bacteria > Acidobacteriota > Terriglobia > Acidiferrales > UBA7541 > Acidiferrum. The sequence goes on from QHZB01000150.1 coordinate 6,237, forward strand.
GAAATGTTCGCCAGCGTCGAGGTCTGCATAATCGCGTCGGGCATCCGCTTGACCTCGCGTGGTGGGTGGAGCAAGCGAATCTCTTTCGCTTCGAGTGGCCCGACTGGACGCAGGACTGGCTTGATGTCACGCAACGGCGGCGAAATATCTTGCTGAATTTCCTGCAAGAGCTCCGGCCCGCGTAGCTGCGGTTCCCCTTCCGTGAACGCCGGCCTGCTAAAGAAATCTTGTGTCAGGAAAATAATTCCCGTTAGGACCCATACGGATTGTCGACCGCGCATGTGTGTCATCGACGGTTCTCCGTTCGGTTAAGTTGTCGGCAATTTGGACCAGAAACTTTAGGGGTAAGGGGCTACCGCCGCGGAGACTATCTGCTTTTAAATCCCTTGTCAATTGCTTTTCCCGTTCCTTTTCCCGTTCCTTGTCAACCTAATTTGAAAATGTCCGCTTTCTTATCTCGATAGAAGTTTCCCCTCGCGCAGGCAACGTCCCCGCCCTCCGCGCCAGCCGCCTCGATCCCATGGCCGCCCAGCATTACGAATTAGCCCAGCCCCGGAAAAATTGCCTGAAGACAAAGCGCCCTTCGCTCCTGAATGTGTCTTGCACTTCTCTAGGAAATCTTCGGCCCACTACACTAGAATCGCAGCGATGCTGAGAGGCGGCTGGGCATTCCACGCCGCGAAGCCGTTTTCTCGCTCTCTGCTCTACACAACCAAGAAACTATCCCGCGGAGAATTCGATGAGCATCCGTGCCAAGTCGAGAAGGAAGTTCCTAAAAACCATCAGTCTCGGGGCTGGAGCCTGCGTCCTCTCCGCCAAAAGCACTCTTGCCCAGACGGCGATTGTTACCCTGCCGAGTGAAGCGTCCTATCCACGAAACGCTAACGATTCCGCGGACTACGCGCTCCACATTCGAACGTCCCCCCTCGAGATCGCCCCCAAGCGCATCATTTCAGCCACGACCTACAATGGTCACTTCCCCGGACCACTCCTTCGCTTCAAGGAAGGCCAGCAAGTCACCGTAGACGTCTACAACGACACCGACACACCGGAGCAGCTGCATTGGCACGGGCAGAAACTCTCAACAGAAGTGGACGGAGCGGCCGAGGAAGGCACACCA
>QHZB01000495.1:0-412 GCA_003224525.1 Acidobacteriota bacterium
CGTTACCCGGCACAGACTTACAGCCGATTTCGCCAAAATTATGGAGCAGCGGATTTTTGTCAAACGAATATGCCGGGGTCGCATTCCGTTCTCAAGGGGAGCCGGTGCTTTACCTTGGCGATCCAAAGGGCGTGAGTCGAGAAACCCGGCGCACGCTGATCGACACTGTGAATGCAATCAATCAAATGACGTTTGAAGAAGTTGGTGACCCGGAGACCCACGCGCGCATTCATCAGTACGAGATGGCGTTCCGCATGCAAACTTCGCTGCCGGAGCTCACGGATATGGGTGACGAACCGGACAGCACTTGGACGTTGTATGGAGACGAAGCAAAACAGGCGGGCACGTTTGCGTACAACTGCCTGCTGGCCCGGCGCATGGCCGAGCGCGGGGTCCGCTTTACACAGATATA
>QHZB01000495.1:458-2651 GCA_003224525.1 Acidobacteriota bacterium
CACTCGAATGCCGTCGGCAATTTGCCCAAGCTTTGCGTAGCGACGGATCGCGCTTCGTACGCGCTGGTCACGGATTTGCGGCGGCGCGGACTTCTGGATGACACGTTGGTACTATGGGGCGGCGAATTCGGACGCACCGTATACAGCCAGGGCGGCCTTTCCAAGGAAAACTACGGACGGGATCATCATCCGCGTTGCTTCACGATATGGTTGGCAGGCGGGGGCGCTAAAGCCGGGATCGTCCACGGAAAAACTGACGATTTCTGCTACAACGTGGTGAAGGACCCGGTCCACGTGCGTGACTTCAACGCAACCGTGCTTCGATTGCTGGGCATCGATCATGAAAAGCTGAAGTTCAAGTTTCAGGGTCTGGAACAAAAATTGACGGGAGTCATTCCGGCGAAAATCGTGCCGGAACTAATCTCATGAAATCTTCCTCTCGACGGTCTTTTCTTGCTCGCTGCTCGGCATTGGCTGCTGCCGCCGCAATTCCTCCTTTCTACGTGCACGCATCGGACAAGTCCGGCCGGCGTTTGCCGGCGGTTGGTTCGGGCCTTCACACTTATGAATGCGTACATGATTGGCTCACGCCACCTGATGGGCTGGTCTGGGGAGACACGCACGGACTAGCTCAGGACGAGCAAGGGCGCATCTATGTAGCCCACACGGTCAACAAGTCGAGCATGCGTGGCGAGTCGGTCGTCGTTTATGACGCCGATGGCCGCTTTTCAGGCGCGTTTGGGGAGGAATTTCGGGGCGGGGCTCATGGCCTTAGCCTACGCCGCGAGGGCGACGGCGAATTTCTATATCACTGCGATATCAACCGCTGCAAGATCGTGAAAACCACTCTCGACGGAAAGACTCTCTGGTCGCATGGCTATCCTCGCGAAGATGCGGCTTATGCCGAACGGCCTATCGATTTTGTCCCGACGAATGTCGCCTTTGCACCAAATGGCGATTTCTATGTTGGCGATGGATACGGTTCGCATCACGTGCTGCGCTTTTCGCTGAGCGGCAAGTTTTTGGGCGAAATTGGCCGGCCGGGCCATGGAGACGGAGAGTTCGATACGCCGCACGGCTTGTGGGTTGATCCTCGAGGCAAAGAACCCGTGCTGCTAGTGGCCGACCGCGGGAACCGGCGCATTCAAACGTTCACGCTCAGCGGTGCTCATATCCGCACCATAAAGGATGAAGCACATTTGCGAATGCCCTGCCACTTTCACGTTCAGGGCGCGTGGATGGTTTGCCCGGATCTTGACAGCCAGGTGTGCATCTTGGATCGGGAGTACAAGGTGATCGCCCAGCTAGGCGATGGCCAAACCGCTAACGGAAAGGTTGGCTCTCGTCGAAATCAATCGAGACGCGAATTTACGCCAGGACAGTTCATCACGCCACATGCGGCCATTTTCCTGCGTGACGGAAACATCCTGGTGGCCGAGTGGTTGCCAATCGGGCGAATTACGCTCTTGCGACGAGTCTGAGGCTGCTGAATGCTCTTCCGCACCCGGTTGGTATTGTTTGGAATCGGCGCTGCTTTCCTCCTAATTCTCCTCTGGCCCTTGCTTCATGCTGCTCCTGACGGCCTCGAACACGGCGAGCTGAGTCAATTTGTAGGGCGCTTCCATCCGCTGGTAGTTCACTTGCCGATCGCATTCTTGCTGCTGGTTCCGTTGCTGGAATGTGCGGGCCCGGTTCGCCGGTGGAATCGTGTGCGAGAGTCGGCGGAATTTGTTCTTACCCTCGCGGCCATCACTGCCTTTGTGGCAGTGTTTTTGGGCTGGCTCCTGGCCTGGAGCGGAGGCTACGAAGGAAAACTGGTAACCACTCACATGTGGGGCGGATTTTCGTTGGCCGTTGCCGTGCTGCTCTGTTTTGTCTTGCGTGCCTGGGACAAACGTGTTTACGGCGCCGCGCTTCTTGCCACACTGGCTCTTCTGGCCTGGACCAGCGATCAGGGCGGAAAGCTGACGCACGGCGAAACGTTCATGACGAGGCACATGCCGGGCAAGCTGCAGACCTTGCTACGCGTGCGGGCTATACCAAACAAAGTGCAGCCGATCAAGGCAGCGAGCGTACCATCGACAAGCGTAAATGCTACTCTGGCGCCATCCCCCACGTTTTTCGCTGCGCGAGTGGCGCCGATCTTTGAGAACAAGTGCTCGAATTGCCACAACGCAGAAAAGAGAAAAGGGA
>QHZB01000151.1 GCA_003224525.1 Acidobacteriota bacterium
TGTGGGTGTTGCTGACGTTTCACCCCATGCAGGGAGCCAGCACCTATTGGTATCAAAACCTGTTTGCCGCCTTCTTCGTTGTCGTGTTCGGTTTTCTTTTCGTTACTGTCGCGGGGCGCATCAGCGGGCTGCTCGGCAATTCGTCGAATCCCATCAGCGGCATGAGCATCGCAACCCTGATGGCCACCTGCGCGATTTTCTTCCTCGCCGGATGGACGTCGGCAAATTATGCCGTGCTCGCGCTCATGATTGGCGGCGTGGTTTGCATCGCCGCCGCCATCGCCGGCGCCACCTCGCAGGATTTGAAAACCGGCTATCTCGTCGGCGCAACGCCTTTCTGGCAGCAGATGGGGCTTCTCGTTGGCGTCACCGTATCCACCGTGGCCATCGGCGCGACCCTGAATCTTATGAACAAAGGCCTGGAGAAGTACATCCCCACGCCGATTCCCGTCAGCATCCAGGCTTTGCCCTCCGGCGTGAAAATCGAGCGCGATTCGTTCACCTACCAAAACAAGAGCTACGTGCTGATCAATTCTCTGGGCTCGCATGAAATTCCCGACGGCGAATATCTCTACGACGCGGGCACCCGTCAAATCGAGTTTCAATGGGCGCAGGGCATCGGCAGCGATAAAGCTCCGGCGCCGCAGGCGCGACTGATGGCTACGGTCATCAATGGCATTCTCAATCAGCGCTTGCCCTGGCGTCTGGTGCTCATGGGCGTCGCCTTGGTCATCGCCGTGGAGGTCCTCGGAGTTCGTTCGCTAGCCTTTGCTACTGGCTCCTATCTTTCCATCGCCACCACTGGAGCCATGTTTGCCGGCGGGCTCGTCCGCGCGCTGGTCGAAGCAACCACCAAGAAGAAGGACGAAAGCGAAGCCAGCCCCGGCGCCCTCTATTCCAGCGGATTGATCGCTGCGGGAGGAGTCTTCGGCCTCCTCGGCATCATCATAGCGCTGCTGCAGGACCCGGAGATCTCCAATCGCGTCCCGCATTGGCTCACCTCCGCTCTTGGTCTGCCCTGGCGCGCTGATCTCTTCGCCTTCGGCCCCAAATTGATGGGGCCGCTCGCGACCAGCAATCTATTCGGCACTTTCATGTTCGCTCTACTCGCGGCCTCGCTCTTCTACTTCGCCCGCAAGAAGCTGAATTAGCGGATCACGAAACCTGCTTTGACGCCCGCGATTCGCCGCCGTACACTGCATCTATGGGGACTAGGTTTGGCGCGCGGCGTTACAACTTTGACTGGCGCAGTTTCATTACCCCAGGCGTAAAACTGCTCGTGCTGGTTTGCTCCGGCGTTTTTCTTTTGCAGACTTTTGTCGGGCTGCTCGCTCCTCCCGCGGCGACCATCTGGCTGCTCAAATGGTTTGCGCTGATTCCCGAAGCTGTAACGCACCACATTCCTCCCCGCATTTGGCAGCCTTTTACCTACATTTTTCTGCACGGCGGCCTTTTCCACTTGCTGATCAACATGCTCATGCTCTGGATGTTCGGCCGGGACCTGGAACTTGTCTGGGGCAAGCGCCGTTTTCTGAATTATTTCTGCATCTGCGGGGTTGGCGCGGGGCTTATCGAGCTTATCGTCAAAACGATTCCAGTTTTCTTTGGAGGCTTGCCTTCGGTAACGCCTACCATCGGCGCCTCAGGCGCTATTTTTGGCATTCTCATGGCCAACGCTGTGCTCTTCCCCGACCGCCGCATCTGGCTGATTCCCCTTCCAGTCACAATTCCGATGCGCCCTTACGTGGCGGTGATGGGGGCCATCGAATTCTTCTCCACGATCGGTTCCGGCGGAGACAACGTCAGCCATGTCTGCCATCTCGGCGGCATGCTTGTCGGTTATCTCTACCTCCGTCGCGGCTCGTTCCTATATAACGTCCGCAACACCGTCACTGACTGGCAGCACAAACGCAGTCGCAAGCGCTTCGAAGTCTACATCAACAAACACAAGAAAGAACCGCCCTCCCGCCCCGACAATTGGGTCAATTAGGGCAAAGACCACAAAGTTGCCTTTGACTTTCTACTATATCTCTGCCATAATTAACTCTATATAAAACTCCATTTGGAGTGCGGCAGCTCGCTGCCGCTTTTCCGACATCCCAGCTGTCGATCCCGGGCCGGGCCTGTTTGATTCCCACTGCCCGCCACTATTGCTTTAAGTCCTGTGGGGTGGGGGCAGTCGGAAGCGATTTTCCACCGAAGACTGGCGACCGATAACTGTCTACGCTGGCCCGCCAATGATATGAAATTTCATGAAGTTCGTCGTCCCGCGAATGCCCATCGGTGTGCCGGCCACGATTCCGATGACGTCCCCCTTGCGCACCAGCCGCTCTTCGAGCAGACGTTTCTCCGCGACCTTAGCCAGCCCGTCCACCTTTTGCACGTCCTGAATCTTCCTTGGCAGCGCGCCCCAGATCAGCGCCATCCGCCGCCGCGTCTCCGCTTCCGGAGAAAACGCGACAATCGGCACCAACGGCCGGTAGCGCGATACCAAACGCGCCGTAAATCCGCTGTGCGTAAACACCGCGATCAGCTTCATGTGCAGCTCCCGCGAGGCGTGGCACACCAGCTCTGCGACGGTTTCCGCAACTTTCAATTGCTCCTGGGGCGCCGGTCGCGGAAATTCCCGGATGCTTCCTTCCGCTTCTTCGATGATGCGGGCCATCATGCCCACGGCCTCCATCGGATACTTCCCCGATGCGGTTTCCGCCGAAAGCATCACCGCGTCCGAGCCGTCGAAAATCGCGTTGGCCACGTCCGAGGCTTCCGCGCGCGTCGGCCGCGGGTTCTCCGTCATCGATTCCAGCATCTGCGTCGCCGTAATCACCGGGCGCCGGAATTCCCTGGCTCGCGCAATAATCGCTTTCTGAACCACCGGCACGCGCTCCGGATTCATCTCCACGCCAAGGTCGCCCCGCGCCACCATCACGCCGTCGGCGGCCCGCAGAATCGCGTCGAGATTATCGATAGCCTCCGGCTTCTCCAGCTTCGCGATCACCGGAGTGTCTCTCCCCGCGCGGCGAATCAGCTGTTTCGCCAGCAGCACGTCCTCCGGGCGACGGACGAAGCTCACGGCAATGTAATCCGCGCCGTGTTTCAGCGCGAATTTCAGGTCGGCGCGGTCTTTTGGCGTCAGCGCGGGAACGCGCAGTTTGATTCCCGGCAGGTTGATCCCTTTGTGCTCGCCAAGCGCCCCGCCGTTCACGACTTGGCAAATCACCTCCCGCCCGCTGACTTTTTCCACGCGTAGCTCGATCAATCCATCCGAGAGCAGGATGCGGTCGCCGCGGTGCACTTCATGCGGTAGCGGCGTGAAAACTGTATTCACCCGCGTCGAATCGCCCAGAATCTTCGCGGTCGTGATCACGAACTTTTGCCCGCTGCGCAGCAGCACCGGCCCGCCGCCCGCCAAGGGTCCGGTCCGGATTTTCGGTCCCTGAAGATCGGCAAGAATCGCAATCGGCTTTTCGTGCTCGATGGCCGCCATTCGCAGCATCGAGATGTTCTTCGCATGCTCCTCGTGCGTCCCATGCGAAAAATTGAGCCGCGCCACATCCATACCCGCGCTCAACAGGCGATCGATCATCCGCGGCGAACGGCTCGCCGGTCCGATCGTGCAGACAATTTTGGAATGACGAAAACTCATGCTCTTTTCTGCGGCAAGGATTCCCGTTTGCTTGTATGGTTCGCAGGAAGGCCGCGCAAAACGACTGTCTTTTTTCTATCTTCTCGATTTGCTTCTTTGCTTCGCTACCGCGCGACCACGAATTCCGCGATGACCCGCGCCAATACCTCCACTCCCTTGGTGAAGGACGCCAGCGGGATCCGCTCATCGTCCCCGTGCATCCGCCGGAAGTCCTCCTCTGTCAGCGGGAACGGCAGAAAACCGTAGGACTGGACGTTGTGCAACCGCAACTGCGCGGAATCCGTGGCCCCCGTGGACTGAAACGGCAGCACCGGCGCGCCGGAAAATTCTCTCCCCGCAACCTTTGTGATTGTGGCATAGAAATCGTTTTCCAGCGAAGACGGCGGCGCCGCCAATCCGGCATCCGGCTGGAGCTCAAATCGGATCTGCGGATCGTTCACCAGTTTTTTCAGCTCCGCCAGTAGCACATCGATAGTGTCGCCCGGCAGCAATCGTATGTTCAGGTTGGCGCGCGCCTCCCCGGGAATGACGTTCGCACGCACACCTGCCGCCAGCATCGTCGGCGCGATCGAATCCCGCAGCATCGAGTTCCACAATGGACTTGCGTCTGAAATCACTCTCTGCGCGTGCTCCCCGCGGTCCGGTGCATCCAGTGAGCGCATCCATTTCCCCATTTCATCGTCTTCGATGGCCGCGAGCTGCTCGAAATATCGCCGCACTATCGTCGTGAAGTGCACCGGTGCGGAGTAGTTCCCGATTTTCGTCACCGCCGCGGCCAGATGCACCACCGCATTGTCCTTCGTCGGCATCGATGCATGTCCCGACGTCCCGCGCGCGATCACCGTGACGTTTACGGGAACTTTCTCGCTCGCCTGCACCGCGACGTATTGCACTTTGCCGTTCTTCAGCAAAACCTCGCCGCCCTCATTCAGCGCGAACCCGGCCGCAAACTTGTCCCAGTGTTTCGCGATCAGAATCTTGACGCTCGCGTCCCCAAACTCTTCTTCATCCGCTGTCGCCAGGAAGATTACGTCGCGATTCAACCGCGGGTTCGTGCGCTTCAGCGCGATGAACGCCGCCAGATTCGCCGCCAGCATCCCCTTGTCGTCGATCGCGCCGCGACCGTATAGGTATCCGTCCTTTTCGACCGCCGCGAACGGATCGACGGTCCACTTCGGCTTCTCCACCCCCACCACATCCATGTGCGCCACCAGCAGCAGCGCTTTCGAAGGATCAGCCATCGCCGTGCTTTTCAGTCGCGCCACCAGCGCGCTGCGCCCCGGCGTTAAATCCAGAATTTCCGCCTTGATTCCCTCCTTCTGCAAAACCGCCGCGATGTACATAGCTGCGAGTTGCTCGTTTCCCGGCGGATTCGTCGTGTTGATCTTAATGAGGTCCGCCAGCCAGCTTTGCGCTTCCTTCGCAATTGCCGAGGTATCCCCGATCGGCGACGGATTCATCGGCATTCCCCGTGGCGGCGCTGGCGAAACCTGCGCGGCAACCGGAATACTTGCGGCCATCGCCAACGCCGCCGCTCCCACCATCCTCTGGACCATGCGATTCCAGTTCACGAATCTATCCTCCTGGTTACGGCTGCTCGCAACACAGCCGCCTCAGTAAACGTTTTGCCTTAAATGTGCTTCATACTAACATGCAGGTGTGGGCGCTTGGCCTCGGCATTGGCGTTGCGTTGCTTAAATTCAACCGCTTCTTGGCAACCACGTCGCCCCGCAGGCAGGAATCATCGCCAGTTTGGAATTTTTGAGCGCAATCGAGGAGTACATGATGAAGGCCATTCTTTCCCTAGTTCTGCTCGCAGTTCTGGCGACTGCTCTGGTCTTGCCGCTGGCTGAGAATTCTGTCTTTGCCCAGGCCCCCACCGGCCCCCAGGGAGGTTCCCCGCAGCAGCAGCAGCAGCAGAACCCCGCTCCGCCTACTGCACCCACTACGGCGCAGCAGCCTCCGCAGGCCGGCGTCACCATTGCCGTCGACGTGCCCATCGTCACCCTCGACGTCGTCGCCACCACGCAGCGCGGCGACATCATCCCTGGCCTCAAGAAAGAGAACTTCCGCATCCTCGACGATGGCGTGCCGCAAACCATCACCAACTTCGCCCCCACCGACGCTCCGATCACCATGGTCCTCCTCCTGGAGTTCAGCAACGACCGCTGGGGTGGCATTTTTACTTATTTGTCAAAATATTGGTCGCAATCCTTATTTCCCAATCTGCAGCAGAAGGACTGGATCGCGCTCGAAACCTTTGATATGAAGACGCGCATCGAGGTGGATTTTACGCAGAATAAAGATGAAGTTCTCAACGGCATCTATCACCTTTATTTCCCTGGGTTCAGTGAATCGAACATTTTCGATGCTCTTCTCGAGACCGTGGATCGCTTGAAGGACGTGAAGGGTAAGAAGTCCATTGTGGTGTTGGCCAGCGGCGTGGACACTTTTTCCAAACACACGCTCGATCAAACCATGAAACAGCTCCGCCAAAGCGATGTGACTATTTTTTGTGTTGGTCTTGGCCGTGTCTTTCAGAATTTTGCAGATTCGCGCGGTGGAATGGGCAACATGGCTCGCATGAATTTTCTGCAGGCGGAAAACCAGCTCAAGACTTTTTCTCAGGAAACCGGGGGGTTCGCTTGGTTCCCTCAATTCGAAGGTGAAATGCCGGACGTGTTTCGCAACGTCGCCGCATTCCTCCGCCACCAGTACAGCCTCTCCTACTCACCAACAGCCGGCGCGAAAGACGGCAAATTTCACAAGGTTAAGGTGGAGCTGGTCGCGCCCGATGGTGGTCCGCTCACCGTGCTGGACCAAAAAGGCAAGAAACAGAAATTCCAGGTCTACGCTCGCGAAGGCTATCAGGCGCCCAAAGGCGGCGTCGGCGATTGAGCGGCGAACGTGGGCTTAAGGTTTTCGCATTCAGGATTGATTAGCCAGAAGCTGGAGTGAGCCTTCTTGCTTTGACCGCGGGCGATGAAGCTGTTCGATCTAGCGTCTCTTAACCTAGTTAAAACTTACGACTTAAAACTGCTTCAATATCCCCGCGCAAAGTCAACGCGGTTGAACAATTGCCGCCCGTCAAACCAGCTCTCCAGCAATTCGATCAAAATCGCCGTCTGCCGGTCCCAGAGCCGGTCGCTCACCCCGCTCGTGTGCGGGGTCATGAACAAATTCGGCGCCTTCCATAACGGACTCTCCGCCGGCAACGGCTCCGTCTGTGTCACGTCCAGTGCCGCGCCGCCTAGCGCGCCACTTGCAAGCGCCTGAACCAGCGCCGCTTCATCCAGGAGCGACCCGCGCCCAACGTTTATCAGTCTCGCTCCAGGTTTCATCCTTGCGATTTGTGCCGAACCGATCAGGCGTTTGGTTTCCAATGTCTCCGGAGCTGAAATCAGCACGTAATCCGCATCCGGCAACGCTTCTTGTAATTTGGCTGCGGGAAAGATCTTTTCCGCAGCGGCGCGGTCTCCGTCACCAGATCGCGTCACCCCCCAAACCTTCATGTCAAACGCCTTCGCGCGCTTCGCCACTGCCCGCCCGATGGAGCCGTAGCCCACGATCAGCAGCACTTTCCCATTCAGCTCCGTCAAATGCTGCGGCTTGTCCCAAATCTCCTGCTGAGACCATC
>QHZB01000224.1 GCA_003224525.1 Acidobacteriota bacterium
CGGAGATGCTTTCGCTACGCTGGTCGGACGTATTGTGGACTGAGGGAAGGATTCGGATTTCAAAACGCTGGGCGAAGGGCAAGGACGGCGAGACTAAAACGGAGGCATCGGACGGATATGTTCCACTGCACCCGGTTCTGTCCTCCCATCTGCGCTCATGGCGAGAACAAAGCCCTTACCCAAAGGACGGAGACTTCGTGTTCCCGTCTTTGAAAGTGCGGGGCCGCGTTCCTCTCACTGCATCAATTTTCGTTGCTGACTATCTGCGACCGGCCGCAAAGAAAGCCGGAGCGCAAATCGAGGACGGCCAGAGGTTTGGACTTCATAATCTGCGTCACAGCTCAAGCAACTGGCTGGTGAACAAAGCGAAAGTCGAACCGAAAACCGTTCAGGGAATCCTGCGTCACGCAAAAATTCAGACGACGCTCGATCTGTACACGCAAGAAGACAGCGATGAAACGCTGGCGGCGCAGGGGGAATATCTTACGGCACTAGCCTGAGTTTCCTAGTTACAGCTCGTCGGGCGCCGCGGAAAGAGCGAAAAGGGCCAATGGGGGCGGGTTTTGAGGCGTCGGAGCAGCAAGGAGAGGCGTATATACTAACTGGCGAGAAAACGGTCCAGCTTGAGCGCACGGAAAATGCGGTCTTGTTGAGGATCCAAATGAGTCATGGCGCGCTCGGCACGGGGTCGGCCTCCCAAGTGAGGCTTTCCGGTTTTGTGAGCGGGATAGTAGTTGGTGATCTCCTTGATCTGTTTGAGTTGCTCGATGAGGCGGGACTGAGTAACCTGCACTCCCGCCTGGTGCACTCGACGGTGAAGCAGGGATACCAGCGTCAGTGCGAGGACGCAGTAAAACGCATGGACGCGAAGCATCTGGTCGGTCCAATGGTGGGGCGGGGAAAAGCTAATGAAGTAGGGATCTTTCATGTCTCGGAAAGCTCGCTCGACGTGATGTTGGCCGCGATAGCCAAAGATGATTTCTTCGTCGGTCAGATCGGTACGATCGGTGAATAAAATCCTCTTGCCGAGAACGCGCTTCTTTAGTTTCTGATAGGCATCGTCGTCGGTTCCAAAAGCAATCCCCAGGCGTCTGTGTTTGCGAGTCACCTTGCCCCAAAGAAAATCTGCGACGTACTGGCCGGAGATGATGGTATCCAGATTCTTCTGGATGCTCTCGGTGGTGTAGGGCTTACCCTTCCATCCTGGTTCATGGCTGTGAGCGATCCGTTTCGCGAGATCCCGTAGAGCACGGAGCTTCTTGGTCAAATGCTGGCGGATGCCACGGATTTGTCCCCGCAGCAATGCACGGCTCCGAGTGATCACAATCGTGCGCTTGCGCCCAAAGACTTCCTTTTCGGTGCGATACACCCGCACCCCCGAGAAACGGGAATCCTCCAGGGAACGAAACTGTTCCAAAGGAATGTTCAAAAGATCTTGGTGTTGCGTGGGAACCAAAGAACCAATGAAATGGTAGGGGGATCGGTCGAGCTCCTCAAAGTTGTCTGCCGAATTGTTCCCCTTATCGAAAACCAGGGTGATGCTCTGACATTTCTCTCGGAACATCTGGTAGCGAGTGACGAGATCGTCCAGAACCCGGCTGAAGGTGACCGAGTCGTTCTGGTTCCCTTCGTAGATCTGCGAGAAAAGAGGGATATGAAAATCCCAGGAGACCAGCAGCGCCAGACCCACGATGCGCAGATCCGTGCGTTTGGACTTGGCGTGTCCTCGTTGTACCAACCGTGCGGGGTTCTCCGAGGAAAGGAACGTGTCGAAGTTGGTGGTGTCGTAAAACAGCGTTTGTAGATCGACCTTCCATTCCTCCACCAGTCGCCGCGTGATGTCGTTTTCGATCCGCTGCAACGTCGATTCGTCCAGATAGTGCATGTGATCCCAAAAACGCTGACTGCGCAAGGCGGCCGGGCGCAGCGGAAGGAGCCGGACCAAAATTGTATTCCGGTACCAGGCGCCGAGCTTGCGTTTGCTGGCCGGGGCCAGCGCGCGGTTGAGGGCGGCAAGAAGGAGGTACTCGCCCACCGAAGGTCCCTGGTTTCGTTTGCGGGCATGGGTATCGATCGTTCGAACGATGTCCAGTTGCTGCGCTGTGTCCCAGAGTGCGGCGGTGGCACCGAAATCCCGCTCCTCGGCGTAGAGGGGACGTCCCGGAGCTTCGGAAAGGCATTCGAGCAGCTTCTGTGCGGTACCGAGATGGCGCACGACGCGGATGCGCGGCCGTCCACGCTTATCGCGAAAGGATTCGACGATGCGCCAGTAGCGGTTCCCGTGGACGGAGTAGGATTGCAGGCTCGCCATGATTCGTATATACACAATCTGAAGCGTGTTGTCAATGGGCGACACAATGGGTTGTGGTGTGGTTTTAAGCCGTGTAAATAGGCATTTTTCAAGACATGGGAAATTGGGGCCGCAGGAGGAAAGAGAGCAGGATTAGTATATACAAGTCAAAAAGCACCTGCGGACAACGGAACCCTCCGGCGAGGGACAACGTCAGACGAGCGAAAGGCGCGTCCTTGCTGGCGATTTCACTGCCCCGCTTGGTGGTCTAACTCGCAGGAGAACATGCAGATAAACTACTTACAACGGCTAACCCGGAAACTCAGGCTAGGAGTCGGCAGTTCGATGGTGCAGTGAGTTGTGGGTTGGATTGTGGGTTGAGGTTTTTGGTGCAACACCCGGTAACCTACTGAAACAAATGGTGGGCCTGGGTGGACTTGAACCACCGACCTCGCCCTTATCAGGGGCGCGCTCTAGCCACCTGAGCTACAGGCCCCAACATCGCGGGGGAACCCTTCACAAGTATCTCATTGTACGGTGGTTTAACGTATTTCGCAAATGTGCGGAATCTTCGCTTCGGTACAAGACAGCAACTTTTCCGATCCACTTACTGTGCGCGATCGCCAATTCACGGTTCCGTCCATCGTGGAATATACAGCCCACGAAGCGTCAAGATGTACTGGCTAAGCTGGAAAGTGCAATGTTTTGACCTAGTTCCAATCAACAGACACCTGCGTGCTTTAACTGATGCGCGTCTTCTTATTCCTCGTTGTCGTCGAGTCGCCGAAAGTCGTTCTTCAGCATCTCTTTGACCACGTTGTGGCCCAGTTCAAATCCCTCCACTAACGAATGGCGATAGTGGAACCCTGCATAGATGCGGGCGCCAAATACTTCTTCTTCCAGCTCGTTCGTGTTGGTAAATGTGTGCGTCGTATTCGTGACTGTACTGCTGACGACCAAAGTTACTTTGCGCGTGCGGAAGAAACCTTCCAGAGTACGCGCGACCGAGCCAGTAACGCATCCGTGTGCGGCTGGAAATTCCGGGTGATTCGGCGTGGTGCCAAGCGGTGTCCATGTGGGGTCCGTAACGGTCAAGGGGTTCTGCGCAAGTGCGGCGTTCCGAATGGCCGTCACCGGCCGCCAGAAGCTGAAATGGTACTTGGCGTTCATACAGCCAATGAACGAGTCAGCGAAGCCAGTCCACAACATGGCGAACAGTCGCGCTGTATCCGAAGTGTCGAGCGCACGGGCTACTGCCAGCGCACGAAAGGCTCGCGCGTACTGTTTGCTCGTGTGCTCGGTCCAGAACAGACCAATCTCGGTCTGCGCCGGAGTCCTCACGGTACTGTTGATCGCACCCAGAGTCTTAACCTCGTTGAAATCGTCAGCCCATTCCTCGCTTCGCAAATCCGGTGGAGGTTCATCAGGAAGCAATTGCGAGGCGTTGCGCATGGTGAAGGGCTGCATATGTCCAACCCAGGGGTTTTGCGGAGCAAGGAACGCCGGTGGAGTCGGAATCCAAACGCCGGCCGTTGGCACAGAGGGATAGGTATACGCTACGTTCACGCCGCGGCCGTCGCCCGCTCGGATAGCTATGATTGAATTCGCGGCCGCCTTCCCGATCTGCACTCCGTCCTCTTTTGCCTGCCCATCTGGGATGACGGCGAGCGCCGCCATGTACTGTGCAGTCAGAGAAGCTGACTGATCCGGAAAATAGAAAACGAGTGTATTGTAAGCCGCCGAAATAACTGCGGCATCGACCGATGCTCCCGCTGGCGCTGGAATTTCTGCGCCATAGGGCTGAAAGCGATGGTCGATCGCATTGACAGCGTCGTATATCCCCAAGTGTATATAAGCTAGATAAAGACTCATACCACCAGCAGTATTTGAGCCTGGAGATATCGTCTGATTTCCATTGAGCGCCGTCGTGACGGCTATGGCATTCCAATCGATGACTGGATTTTGTGCTTTCGCCACACCACAGAGTGCGAGTGCAAGCCAGATGATCATGGTTGTCCGAAATCCGAAATGCTTGGAAATGACATATTTTTGAGAATTCTTCATGCTGGGTCTCCTTTTGAAGGTTTTCAGTTGAGCGAAGAGCGGCAAGCTTTTCGCACCGCACTCCGAGATCACGGCATCGCAACCCACTTTCGTGCATCGAGCGCCGCTTGTTCCCGGAAGGTATTTTGCCCAATACGTGACGAGCAGCGACTGCGGCCAGCCTGATGGGGTCTTCGGCGTACGTCAATGCAGGGAAGCTCAAATGTTTGTCGATCCATAAGCCGCTGAATTAGCAAGAGTTCGCGAAGACCCTCCATCGCGAGCCGGATCTTGTCTGTCGCACTCGCAATGGTAAACTGCTCGAAACCTGAGGCCCCACACATGGCAGAAAGCCTGAGTTCCTCACAACAGATTCTCCGTTTCGGCACCTTCGAAGTGAACCCGCGGTCCGGCGAATTGCGGAAGGGCGGAGTGAGAATCAAGCTGCATGGGCAGCCGTTCGAGGTTCTCGCGATGCTGCTTGAGCGGCCTGGTCAGGTGGTCACGCGCGAAGAGCTGCGACTGCGGCTCTGGCCGACTGACACGTTCGTGAACTTTGATCACGGCGTGAACACGGCCATCAACAAGCTGCGCGAGGCGCTGGGCGACTCCGCAGACAATCCTCGCTTTGTCGAAACCTTGCCACGCCGTGGCTATCGCCTGCTCGCGGGCGTGCAAGAGCAGGATCGGGCAACCGCACCCGAAGCAGTCCTGCCAGTCGGAGTAACGGGCAGGCGCGCTGTAGCCGTGCTGCCCTTCAAACTTCTGACTCCAAACCCGGAGGACGACTACCTGAGCGTGGCGCTGGCCGATGCCGTGATCAACAGACTGGGGGCCAACGGCGAGTTGCTTGTGCGACCCACCGGCGCCGTGGCCTGCTACGCGAAGCAGGCTATTGATCCGTTGACGGTCGCGCGTGAGCTGAATGTCCAGGTGATTGTGGAAGGCAGCATCCAAAAGTTCGGTCAGCGGCTGCGGCTGCACGCTCAGGTGTGGAATGCGGCTGAGAGCTCCACGCTGCTCACGGTGAAGCACGACTCCGAAATGGCAGACCTGTTCGAGGTACAAGACAAAATCGCCGGTGCGGTCGCGCGGGCTCTGGGTGCGCGGGCAACGACGTCGTCGGAGGTACCTGCGGCAGCGCCCACAAAGTATCCGCTGGCGTTCGAGTTATTCTTGCGGGCGGTCGAGCGGCTTTCGCGGGTGAATCTCTGGGACACCCAGACCGCGATTGCAATGCTGGAAAAGGCAGTCAAACTTGACCCAGGCTTTGTCGCCGCTTGGGCGCGTCTGGCGGAAGCCTATATGATCATGGCCGTGACGTTCGAGCCTGGGGTTCGCTGGGTTCGGCGGGGAGATCGGGCGATTCGTCGCGCTCTGAAACTCGATCCTCGCAATGCGGAGGCCCACTGCGAGCGCGGACGCGCCCTCTGGACACCAGCCGGAAATTTCCGGAACCGCGCCGCCTTGCGCGCACTTAGTGCCGCTGTCCGGCTCAGTCCCGGCTCCCGGCGCGCAAAGACGTGGCAAAGTGTGATCTTTCTCCATGTTGGCTTGCTGGAAGAAGCCAAGGAAGGATTACTCTCGGTGCTGAACACTGACCCGGAGGATGCTCTTTCACTTGTGTTTTTGGGTCAAATCGCAATGTACCGCTGGGACTACGATGAAGCGGAGGAATATCATCTCCGCGCGTTTCACATTGATCCAACCAACATCTGGGCCCACCTTTTCCATCCAACGATTGCCCTCTATCGAGGGCAGTTGGAAGAAGCGGCCGAGAGAATTCGCGTTGCGCGCCAGCTGCTGCGAGATGATCCCTGGCTGCAAAGTTGCGACGCGCTCTTGTGGGCCAAGCGCGGCGAGTTCCGAAAGGCAGAACAGTTGATCCAGCGAGCGCTGCGAGGCGGCAAGCCGCTCCTACACACGCACCACGTTTTCCACACAGCAGCTGCAGTCCATGTGCTGGTCGGGAAGCCGGCCCGTGCGACTGAATTGTTGCGCAAGGCGAGCGGCATGGGTCTGCCGAACTACCCAGTCTTTCGAGATGACCCGCACTTCCATTCGTTGTCCGACCGACCCGAATTCTTGAGGTTAATAGCAAATCTGAAGCGCGAATGGGCAGGTTACCGCCAAGAGTTCGGCTGAAAAAACTTGACGAAGAGTTAAAATCCCAATATGTGTCACCAGAATCGCGAGCGCTTGTTTTGCTCGGCCTGGGGAAAAACGAAGTGGCAATCTCGTGGCTGGAAAAGGATTTGCGGCAGCCGAAATCGACTTTGCTAGCTGCCTGTTTCATCGCCGCCGCGTGTTATATTTGTGTACAACTTGTGTACAAGAAGGCGGTTTTGAAGGGCCTGAAAATGGACCTACTGTAAGCAACGCAGAATCAACAACAGACTCTTGAGCTACAGGCCCAAATCGAAGAAGAACCTAAAATTCTAGCAGGGCGAACGAGGCCCGGCACAACTGCAACCTCTCGGCCGCACGCTTTAGACGAAAAAACCAGCGTCTACTGCACGAAACCGACGTTCGGCGCCGGTGTGCTCCCTTCCGGCGATTCCTTGATCATCCCAAACTGCGCTTCGTACCGCGCGAGATTCTCTCCCAGTGCGCGCCAGATGCGTTTCGCGTGCCCCGGGCTGACGATCATACTGTTCAGCAGTTTTCCTTGTGCGCCGTTCGGAAAAATATAGATAAAGTTCATGGTGAACTCTTCCAGATTGTGGTGAATCATCACCAGGTTGCTGTATTGCCCCTGCAACTCCTTCTCGTCCGCTTTGATCTGCACCTGGCCCTGTACAGGCTGCTGTTGATCCATTTCGTTTCTCTCCCGGAACGCCGTTTCGAACTTACCATAAGCTCCCTCGGTTCGCATGATCGGCGCCCCTCGCCGGAAGCTGCGCCACGTCTGTTAGCAAGCAGGACATGGAGTCCCATTGACAAGTGAACCTATTAAGTGTAGTTTAGCATTGTTATTTAGCATAGTTAACTTCAGACATGGCACGCACGGTCCCGCCACAACTCGAAACCGACCCGCCCGTCTCCGGTGAAATTCCCGCTGGCTTCTTCTCCTCCGCGGAGACGCCCGCGAGGGTTTCCCTGCCGTCCTTGCCGGAATCTCATCGCACTATCCCTTTTTCTTCCGGCGCTTCCTGGTTCCGCAAGATCCTGGCCTTTGCCGGCCCGGGGTATCTCGTGGCCGTCGGTTACATGGACCCCGGCAACTGGGCCACGGACATTGGCGGCGGGTCAAAGTTCGGCTACACGCTTCTGAGCGTCATCCTCATCAGCAACCTGATGGCGATGTTCTTGCAAGCTCTCTCCGCAAAGCTCGGAATTGCCACCGGGTGTGATCTGGCCCAAGCGTGCCGCGAACAATACTCTCGCCGTACCGGTCTATTTCTCTGGGTGGTCTGTGAGATCGCCATCGCCGCCTGTGACCTTGCCGAGGTTCTGGGCTCGGCAGTCGCCTTGAAACTTCTTTTTGGCTTGCCGCTGCTGGCCGGCGTTCTCATCACTGCATTCGACGTTCTCATCGTCCTGGCACTACAGGGGCGCGGCTTTCGCCTTGTCGAAGCCTTCGTCGTCACGCTCATCGCCTCGATCGCCGCTTGTTTCGCTTACGAGATTTTTTTTGCTCATCCTCTCTGGCACGAGGCCGCCATCGGCTTCATCCCCCGTGCCGAAATCCTCCGCAACCGCGAAATGCTCTACATCGCCATAGGCATCCTTGGCGCCACGGTCATG
This sequence comes from Acidobacteriota bacterium, assembly GCA_003224525.1. Lineage (GTDB taxonomy): Bacteria > Acidobacteriota > Terriglobia > Acidiferrales > UBA7541 > Acidiferrum. The sequence continues at coordinate 8,081 of QHZB01000224.1, forward strand.
CCTCACAATCTCTATCTTCACTCCAGCATCGTGCAAACGCGCGCCTTCGGTTCCTCATCGCGCGACCGGCGCGAAGCGGTGCGCTACGCCATATTCGATTCCACGCTCGCCCTCGGCTTTGCGCTTTTTATCAATGCGGCGATCCTCGTTCTTGGCGCCGCTGCTTTCCACACCCGCGGCCTTCACAACGTCGCCGAAATCGCCGACGCCTACAAACTTCTCACCCCCGTCCTCGGGGCGAGCCTCGCCAGCACGCTTTTCGCTTGCGCGCTGCTTGCCTCCGGCCAGAACTCCACGCTGACTGGCACACTGGCCGGCCAAATCGTCATGGAAGGCTTTCTCGACATTCGCCTCAAGCCTTGGCTTCGCAGGCTCATCACCCGCTCCCTCGCCATCATTCCTGCGGCCCTGGTCATTGGTTTTGCCGGCGAGAACAAAGTGACCTCGTTGCTCATTCTCAGTCAGGTGATTCTCAGTTTTCAGTTGCCCTTCGCGGTGATTCCCCTGATCCAGTTCACCAACAGCCGCGCCAGGATGGGAGAATTCGCAAATTCGCGCCTGACGACCGTGGTCGCCTGGATCGTCGCCGCCACTATCCTTTTCTTCAACGCCGAACTCCTCTGGCTCATCTTCCGTTCATAGTCGGAGCACAGCACGCAACCACCGCCGCCGGGTTTGCTTTCGTTGTCCTCTCCGTTGTGCGAGAATTTTCCTGGCCGCCATGTCCACCGACGCGCAGCGCAAGCTCAAGACGCGCAAAATTCTTTTCGCCTCGCTTCTCGCTCTTATTTGCATCGTGCTCGTTTATGCCGTTTTCCAGAGGGACAAACCGTGGGTCGTACCTGAGGAAGTCAAAAAACTCAAGAATCCTCTCCCGCCCTCGGAATCCACTCTGAACGCTGCCAGGGGGATTTACATGGACGAGTGCGCGCAGTGCCACGGCGAACACGGCAAGGGCGACGGCCCCGAAGCCACGATGCACTCTCTGGCTCCTGCCGACCTCACCGACACCAGGCACATGAACACCGTCACTGACGGCGAAATCTTCTACCAAATCAGCGAAGGCAGAAAACCGATGCCCTCGTTCAAGAAACGCTTGACCGAGGATCAGCGCTGGGGGCTCGTTCTTCTCGTCCGCTCCTTCTCCGCTCCTTCCCTGTTGCCCGTCCACGAAAAGCACGCTGACGCTGCTAAAAACACAGCCACGTCCTCGAAAGACTGATCTTTAGGCATTAACCTCTCTTCCCAAACCCCGTGCTGCGGATATATTCTCATTTCGTCCTATCCACACTTTCAAGGAGACTCATGCGCAAGATTTTGCTCGTCCTTTTCCTCCTCTTTATATTGTCCCCGCTGGCCTTCTCTGCCCCCGGCGCTGTTCGCTGCGGCAAGCTGCTCGACGTTCGCTCCGGTCAGATGCTTGGCGACCAGCTGGTGGTCTTCGATGCCTCTGGCACGATCACTTCGGTCCGTCCCTTTTCTTCGACCAAGCTTCCCAATGGTGTCACGACGATTGACCTTTCGAATGCCACGTGTCTCCCGGGGCTAGTCGATGTGCACACGCATCTCACGGGCGATCCTTCCAGCCATGGCTACCCTCGGCTGGGCATTTCCGTTCCGCGCGAAGCTGTCACCGGCGTGAAGAACGCCCGTCTCACGCTCCGCGCTGGCTTTACCTCCGTTCGCAACGTCGGCGCCCACGGTTACACCGACGTCGCTCTCCGCGATGGCATTGAGGCGGGCGATGTCGAGGGTCCCCGTATGCGCGTCTCCGGTCCGGCGCTTGGCATCACCGGAGGTCACTGTGACAACAACTTGCTACCCTCTGAGTTTCATTACAAATCTGATGGCGTGGCCGATGGCCCCTGGGCTGCTCGCGCTAAAGTTCGCGAAGTGGTGAAATACGGTGCAGACGTCATCAAAATCTGCGCTTCAGGCGGTGTTCTCAGCAAAGGCGATCAGCCCGGCACACCCCAATTCACTTTCGAAGAGATGCAGGCCATTGCGGAAGAAGCTCACAAGCTCGGCCGCAAAGTCGCCGCCCACGCTCATGGTACGCAATCCATCAAAGACGCCATACGGGCCGGCATCGATTCCATCGAGCACTCCAGCTTGATCGACGACGAAGGCATTGCCCTCGCCAAGCAGCACGGAGCTTATCTCGTCTTCGACATCTACAACGACGACTACATACTCCAGGAAGGCGCAAAAGCTGGCATGCTGCCCGAGTCCATCGAAAAGGAAAAGAAAATCGGACGGCTCCAGCGTGAAAATTTCCGCCACGCCTATCAGTCTGGGGCGAAGCTGGCCTTCGGCACCGATTCCGGCGTCTATCCTCACGGCGACAATGCCAAACAGTTTGCCAAAATGGTCGAATGGGGGATGAAGCCTCTCGAGGCCATTCAGGCCGCCACGGTCAACGCCGCGGATCTGCTTGGCTGGGCCGACAAGATTGGTGCGCTAGAGACTGGTCACTATGCCGATCTGATCGCCGTGAGCGGTGACCCGGCTTCCGACGTGCATGTCCTCGAATCCATCAAGTTCGTGATGAAGGGCGGCACCGTCGTCTGTAACGATCTCGCTGCAAAATAGGGGAAGCTGGGAACGGGGCAGCGCGCCTGCCGCTGCTCGCTCACCTCCGTTCAAAATGTTCGCCGCACGAGTTTTAGATTATCGTTCTCTTCCTCGCCGCACTCAGTCTCGGCACGACGGTTCCACTTGCCTTCGGCGGGGCCCGCGTTCTTCCCGAAGAGCCCCTGCCATTTGGAAATGCGGAAGATTCGTTCCGCCGGGCAAGGAACAGCCAGCCGCGGCTGTACTCACGAGCAAGAAACGCGATCCTTTCGCGATCGTCCTTCTGCTTTGCTCACGGTGAGCTGTGCCTGCCAGCTTCCCGGAGTTCCACGCGTCATGGGCTTCGGTTCTATCCCCACGGTGATTCCACATATCAGGTGGCCGGATTGAATTTGCCGCCATCTGATTCCTTGTGTTGATTTCCGGTTTTGCTTCCGTCTACTCACTTCTTCGCCCCAACTTCCTGCGTGTCCCGCTGATCGCCGCAGGTATGATGATTCTTCTGCTCTGGCTATTGGCCGCTCCGCTTCGAGCGGCCCTCGAAGCAGTCTGCTAGACGAAGACCCCCAGAGTCGGTAAATAAACAGCGGGCCGTCAACCGCCGGCCCGCTGTTCTTAGGTCTGTGTCTCGGTGCCTCTGTGGCCGGCTATTTTCGGCCTACGCCGTAGCCGCCTTCACTTGCCCCAGCGCCGCCGCAACTTCTCTCAAATCCGGCACCACCGGGATGTCGTAGTTCTTGAACCACGCCACCTTGCCCGCCTTGTTGACGATGGCGATCGCCCGGCCGGTTATCCCTTTGTCCGCCAGATACACCCCGTACTTCTCGCTCGCCGCTCCCCGCGGATGAAAATCGGCCAGCAGTGAATACTTGATTCCCATCTTCTCCGCGAACGCCTTGTGTGACCACACGCTGTCCACGCTCACGCCAAGCACTTCTGCCTCCAGCGTTTCGAACGCCTTCATATCGTTCACGAAGCACACATGCTCGTTTGTGCACGTCGGGCTCCAGTCCAGCGGGTACCACACAAGTACGACATTCTTTTTCCCCGTGAAATCCGAAAGCTTGACTTCCTTCTTTTCCTGATTCAATAGCGTAAAATCCGGCGCCGTCTGTCCCACCGCGATACTCATACTTTTTCCTCCTATGGCTCTCACATCTCACCCAGCATCTTACCCAATCCTTGCGTCCTGCGCCAAGTTCCAGTTCCCGCCATTCTGGTTGCCCTCCATGCTGCCACTACTCCAGCTCTCCTAATATCCTCAGCCTTAATTTCGTTCCTTCTTTTTGACCTCGGCAGTAGACTCTGCTCAGGAGCACCCTATGAGCGCCGAAGCCGCCGGTCGCGCTTCCATCATGCCCTTGCGCGATCTCGTCCGTTTATACCGCTGCCACGCCGGCAGGTTTGGTGAGCCGGTTGCGCTTTCTGGATTCGGTTTGACGAATGCGGAAACAGAACGCCTGTTCTCCGGTTATGACGAGGACTATCACATCAGCCGCTTCTTCCATTTCTCTGAAGCCGCTGGCGAGAAATTTTTGGTCAACGGAATCCCCGCCACCCACGTCTCCCTCGATGCCGAAATCCTGTCTATCCTCTGATCGAGCTGTTTTCTGGGAACTTCTGGCTCATTGCCACCGTCAATATAATTCGAGTAGTATCCAGACTCCCGATGCGAAGGCGCGCCCTACTCCTTTTCCTTTTTCTGTTCGGGGTAGCGCCCGCTTCTCGAAGTGCTGACGCCGTGTCGATCAAGATCCGGCAGGTCGGGCTGGAAAATATCTACGCCCTCGGCAACAGCCCAACGCTCATCTCCTTTGATGTTCGCAATACCACGGTGCAGAGCATCCCGATTTCACTTCTTGTGGATGAGGTGAGTCTGGAGAACAACGCGAGTTCGGTGACGACTTCCATTCAGTTGCCACTCCTGTTATCACCGGCTGAGGAACGTACTCTGCGCGTGCCACTGCATCTCGTTCCCGGGAATAACGGCCGGTTGGTCATTTACCTGGAAGCCCGCGACGCGCATAACCTCATCGTTGGCCGCACCGCCCGTCTTGTGGGCCCCAAAATCGATGGCCAGGTTATCGGACTGATTTGTTCCACGCCCGATCTTTGCCGCAACATCCAGCAATCCATTCTGTTGAGCGGCAGTCCTGAGGAGCAAACGCACAAATCGCAGATGCTTCGCATGGTCCAGTTGTCTGAGCCGCCCTCGGACGGCTGGGCGTACGCCGCGGCGCACACCGTCATTCTCGCCGCGGCGATCGCGCGTCTTACGGAGGCACAGCGCCAGGCGTTGGAACTTTTTCTCCGCAACGGCGGCACACTCGTTCTCCTTGAAGATCAAATCGCCGACGGCGTTTCATCCAATCCCGGTACGAATCCGGCCTCCAGCAGGCTTTCGCTCTTGGATTTCAATGCCTTGTGTCGCAACATGTACTTTCTTGAGCCCTACCGCACACGTTTACCCTATGGAAAGCCGCTCCGTGTGGGCTTCGGTCATCTCGTCCGCCTTCCATCGGTTGCTGGCAAGGAATTTTCGTATTATTTCCGGCCAATCGGTTTTAGCGCGACTACTCCCGAAGAGATCCGGCGTCAGTTTCCGGCGAACACCCGCGAGCTTCAGTCGGCGGACGAGAGCCAATCCGCTTGGCTGATGAAGCGTCTCGGCACCAGTTTTCGATTTCCCTCCTTTCTAGAAATTCTTCTCTGGATGATCGGCTACCTTTTGGTGGTCGGTATCATCAATTTCGTGCTTCTGCGACGTTTCGACCGGCCGGAATGGGGTTGGCTCACCATTCCTGGCATTGCGATTCTCGCCTCGGTTCTTCTCTACGGAACCAGCGCCCGCCATCGGCCGCGAAATTTTAATCTGGACGACATGGTCGTCTACCGGATGGATAATCTCAGCTCGCTAGCCACGGCGGACGCCAAAGTTCGAGTCTCCTCGCCCCGTCGTTCGACGGTCGAGCCGGTGGTCCCGGCCGATTGGGTTTATTCGCAGCCGCGGCGGGCCTATCAGGCAGTGCTCGAAGGTTCCGGCAATCCCGGCTCCGCTAATGCTGCCAACGTGAGCGAATATGTGCTCGACAGGTCATGGGAAACCAATCTGTCCCTCCGCAAGTGGTCTTTTACCGAACTCAACTTCAACGGCTCTCGCCACTTTGCCGGAACAATTTCCCGGGACTCGGCTGGACGCCTCCACAACGATACCGGTATCTCTTTCCGGCAGTCCATCGTCGTCGAGCAGAAGGACATTTTTGTCCTGGGCTCCTTTTCCGCCGGTGCGGCCTTCGATCTAAACCTGGTCCCGCGCCGGAGCTACATGGACGAGGCCGGTCGTTCAGTGAATCGTCTACCTCAATATCCGGGTCCACCTTTCGCATTTCATAAGCCCGACGAAGAGAAGTTTCGAAATTGGTCCGAAGCGGGGACAAAACAGATGGAGGAGGAGTGGGACAACCTTGCCACGCAACCTTTCTCACTCATAGAGTTGTTGCGTGGGTGGTCTCGCAACGGCGACGATATCTTCTCCGAAACCAGGGCTGTTTTCTTCGGTCTTAGTGATCAGGCGACAGTGGGTCCTTCGCTTCGGGAAAAATCGCCCGACCGAAAATCAGCTTCTCTTACAGTCGTGACTTTCGGGACATGGCCATGATCGAAATCGATACTCTTCGCAAATCCTATCGCAAGTCTCGCGGCCTGGACGGTTTTTCGCTTCACCTCGAAAGCAACGAACTGGTCGGCCTCGTGGGTCCCAACGGAGCAGGGAAGACCACTCTTATCAAAATTCTGGCTACACTTCTCCCGGCAGATTCTGGTTCCGTTCGCGTTTCCGGCCATGATGTGTCGGTGGACCCCATGGCAGTCCGCGCTTCACTCGGCTATCTGCCGGATGTCGCGGGCATCTACCAGGACATGCGCATCGGTGAATTCCTGGAATTCTTCGCCGATGCCTTCCGTTTAAAGGAGCCGCAGCGCACCGCTGCCATCGAGCGGGCCCTCGAGCGTGCGGGCCTTGCCGACCGCCGCAACGATTTCGTCGAGCATCTTTCCCTTGGCTGGAAGCAGCGGTTGCTCCTTTCCAAGGTTCTCCTTCACGAGCCCAAGCTTCTTCTGCTAGATGAGCCCGCCACCGGCCTCGACCCCCTGGCGCGCATCCGGCTTCGTGAGCAGCTCAGGCGCCTCCACGCGGAAGGCCTTGTGATCCTCATCTCCTCGCACATCCTCAGTGACCTCGAGGACATCTGCACGCGCATCGTCTTCATCGCCGAGGGTAAGAACGTCCAGGAAGCTCAAACCGCTGCCCTTGCAGCCGGCGCTCGTGCCCCCGCCATTCGGTGCGAGTTGGAGTTCGAAGGGCCCAGAGATGCCGTGGACCGCGCGATCACCGGTTTCGCCGGCGCGCGCATCCTCGAAAGGAAGGAAGGTTTTCTGCTCATTGAATTACCCGGCAGTTCGCAGGACGCCTCGGCATTCCTGCGGACAGTTCTCGCGGCGGGGATCACCATTCTTCACTTTGACGCGCGTGGGCCCGGCCTCGAGGAACGCTACCGCCGCGCTTTTGGAGAACACACCCCATGAGGCGTTACGTCACCAATCCCATGATCATCAAGGAGCTTCGCCAGCGCCTTCGTGAGCGGCGCTCCTGGCTACTTCCAACGCTGTATCTCATCGTGCTTTCAGGTATTGTCGTCTGCGTCTACTATTTCAGCACGGACACGGGCCGCCGCCTGCGTGGCGCTGAGGTTCAGGGCGCGGACATCGGACAGGCTATCTTTCTCGCTGTCGTCTTTGCCCAAATCATTGTCCTGCTGCTGATGGGGCCAGTCTTCAGCAGTGGAGCGATCACCATTGAAAGAGAACAACGTACCCTCGCAGGCCTCCTGACCAGCTTGCTCACTGCGCCGCAAGTCTGGTGGGGGAAATTCGTAGCCGCACTTCTCTATCTTCTGCTTCTGCTTGCTAGTGCAATACCCCTCCTGGCTCTTCCCTTTGCCTTCGGAGGCGTCGAGCCCTTGGACCTCGTCAAGGCCCTTGGCTCGATCATCCTTACGCTGGCGTGCATTTGCGCGATCGGGCTCTGGTGTTCCGCTACGTTCCGCCGCAGCGTTCATGCGACGGCCTCTTGCTACGCCATTGTTCTGGTGCTCACCATTGTCACGGCTATTACCTTTGGCATGCTGTATGCCCACTGGCAGCAGAGCCATCCAGGAGCTTCCGGTCCGCCGGCGCACATTCAGGCGCCGCTCTTCCTGAATCCTCTCTATCCGCTCCTAACACTGATCGACGATAACGATTTCCGTTTCTTCGTCTACCCTGTTTCCTCCTGGCTTATGTTCGCGGGAGTGGGTTGTCTCGCCGCCGCTCTTGCCATGCGCCGCCTGCAGCGCTCCGGCGAACAGCTGTAAGATTTTCTCGAATTGTATTGTGGGAGCATCTTGGAGGGGGCTTGCAGGCTTTGCATCTCGTTTTCGCTCAAAGGAGCTCCCGTTCTTCGTGTTGCCCAGAATTTCGTTTGAAAAATTCCGGTTTTTGACTACGCTACACCCACGCGGGAGGTCATCGAATGGCTGATGTTCAAACTTCGCTGCCGGAATCGCGTCTCGGCAGCACCCTGCGCCGCGACCCCTGGTGGATAGAGATCCTCCCCGTGGTCATTGTGCTCGGCGGATTCGGTGTTTACGCCACGCTCCGCGCCTTCGAAAATGCCTACTATTCCTGGGGACCGTATCTCTCGCCCTTTTATTCGCCGCTCATCGACCCGCAGCATCGCTGGTGGCCTTTCTCTCCAGCTCTGCTGATTCTCGTTGGCCCTTTGGGCTTTCGCGCTACGTGCTATTACTACCGCAAAGCCTACTACCGCGCGTTTTTCCTCGACCCGCCCGCCTGCGCCGTCGGTGAATCTCCTCGCCGGAATTATCGTGGCGAAACATCTTTTCCCTTCATCCTGCAAAACCTCCATCGCTATTTCTTCTACCTTGCCGTTCTCTTCATAGCATTTCTCTGGCACGACGCTTTCCGATCCTTTTTCTTCGACGGCCGCTTCGGCGTCGGTGTCGGCACACTCGTCCTCACACTCAACGTCGCTCTCCTTTCGCTCTACACGTTTTCCTGCCATTCGCTCCGTCATCTTGCCGGCGGCAAGCTTGATTGCTTCTCTTGCGCGAACTTCGGCCGGTCTCGCTTCGCTACCTGGCGCGTCTCCACTTTTCTGAACGAGCGCCACATGCTCTTCGCCTGGTGCAGCCTCTTCTCCGTCGGCTTCGCTGATTTCTATGTGCGCATGGTGGCCTGCGGGACCTTCCGGGACCTGAGGCTCCTGTGACCACAAACTACGAGACCCGCGAGCACGACGTTCTCATCATTGGCGCCGGCGGGGCAGGATTGCGGGCGTCGCTCGAAGCGCTCGCCCAGGGCGCCTCCGTCGGCGTGGTTTGCAAATCGCTCCTCGGCAAAGCCCACACCGTCATGGCCGAAGGCGGCATCGCCGCGGCCATGGCCAACGTGGACGCCGCCGACAATTGGAAAACACATTTTCGCGACACCATGCGCGGCGGAAAATTTCTCAACAATTGGCGCATGGCCCAGCTTCACGCCCAGGAATCTCCCGATCGCGTCCGCGAACTCGAGCAGTGGGGCGCCCTCTTTGACCGCACCGAGAATGGCGACATTCTGCAGCGCGCTTTCGGTGGCCACACCTTCAAACGTCTCTGCCACGTTGGAGACCGCACCGGCCTTGAAATGATTCGCACGCTGCAAGACCGCGGCGTCCAGCAGGGCATCGATGTCTACATGGAGTGCACCATTACCCGTCTTCTCATCGACGGCGGCCGCGTGACGGGTGCCTTTGCCTACTGGCGCGAGACCGGCCGCTTCATCGTCTTCAAAGCCAAGTCCATCGTCATCGCCACCGGTGGCATCGGCAAAGCCTGGCGCATCACTTCCAACTCCTGGGAATACACCGGCGACGGCATGGCCCTCGCGTACGAAGCAGGCGCCGAGCTCATGGACATGGAATTCGTCCAGTTTCATCCCACCGGAATGGTTTGGCCTCCCGGCGTCCAGGGCATCCTCGTCACTGAAGCGGTCCGCGGCGAAGGCGGTATCCTGCGCAACAAAGCGGGCGAGCGTTTCATGGAGAAGTACGACCCCAAGCGCATGGAGCTCTCCACGCGCGACGTCGTGGCCCGCTCCATCTACACCGAAGTCAAGGAAGGCCGCGGAACCGAACACGGTGGCGCTTATCTCGACATCTCCCACAAGCCTGCCGAATACGTGAAGAAAAAACTCCCCAGCATGTATCATCAGTTCAAAGAACTCGCCGACGTGGACATCACCAAGGGGCCTATGGAAGTCGGTCCCACGTGCCACTACATGATGGGCGGGATCCGTGTGGACGCCGAAACTGCGCAGTCCACCGTTCCCGGGCTGTTTGCCGCAGGCGAAGCGGCCGCCGGTCTGCACGGTTCGAATCGCCTCGGCGGAAATTCGCTCTCCGATCTCCTCGTCTTCGGCCGTCGCGCCGGACTTGCGGCCGCCCAATACGCCAAGCGCGCTTCCGCTTCTTCCTTCGACAACTCGCAAATCGAGCAAGCCGAAAAAGAATTGCTTGCTCCCTTTTCCAACTCCGGCTCGGAAAGTCCTTATGCTGTTCATCGTGACCTGCAGGCAGTGATGCAGAATCTCGTCGGAATTTATCGTACAAGAGAAGATTTGGAAAAGGCGCTCGTCGAGCTGGAAAAACTAAGAGTCTGCGCCGCCAAAGCCAGTGTCGGAGGTTCGCGTCTCTTCAACCCCGGCTGGCATCTCTCCTACGACCTGAAAGCCATGCTCATCGTCTCTGAGGCTGTCACTCACAGCGCGTTGGCCCGCACCGAGAGTCGCGGAGCCCACAGCCGTATCGATCATCCGAATCTCGACCCCATCTGGGAGAAGAAACACAACATCATTGTCCGGGAGACCGGCGCTATGAAACGCCGCGAATCTCCCATTGAGGCCATGCCCGAGGAACTTAAGCAGATTCTTGCCGAGGACAAGTCGTGAACCGTCTCTCGATTTATTCGAGCGAATGATTGGAAAAACGTTGGCAATGGATTCCCCGTGGATAATGTTCGGGCCGCCAGACAAGAGCCGCGAGTACTTCGCTCTTCTGTCTTGCCTGCCACTGAACAAGTACCGCGCGATTCCCGGTTTCCTTCGCTTCTCGTCACAGATTCAGAAGCAGTTGCGCGCCACACCCGGAGTCATCGGATACTCTCTCCGCGCCAAACTCTTGAGCCGCAATTTTTGGACTCTCTCTGCCTGGGCAGACGAAAAGGCGCTGACGGATTTCGTCGCGAAAATTCCGCATGAGCAAGCCATGCAAGCCATGATGCCCCACATGGGCCCGACGAAGTTCACCAAGTGGAAAGTTCTGGGATCGGCACTGCCTCTCGAGTGGGAAGAAGCCATACAGCGCTCGAAAAAAGGGGAACCAACATGAAAGAAGCGACCTTGCGTGTTTTTCGCGGCGATTCGGATGGCGGGCAAACCGTTGACTATCGTGTTCCCGTCGCGCCCGGCATGGTGGTCCTCGACGCGCTGCATTACATTCAGGGGCACCTCGCTCCGGACCTCGCCGTCCGCTGGAACTGCAAGGCCGGGAAGTGTGGCTCTTGCTCTGCGGAAGTCAACGGCCGCCCTCGCTTGACCTGCAAAACGCGCATGGATGATCTTCCGCAAGATCAGCCTATCACCGTCCTCCCCATGAAATCCTTTCCTCGAATCAAAGACCTTGTCACCGACGTTTCCTGGAACTATCGTGTCAACAGCAAAATCCCTCCCTTCGAACCGCGTAAGGGAGTGGAATGGAAAATCTCGCAGCTTGATGTGGACCGCGTCCAAGAGTTTCGAAAGTGTATCGAATGCTTTCTCTGCCAGGACGTGTGCCACGTACTTCGCGAACACCACAAAAAGGAGCAGTTCGCGGGCCCACGTTTCTTCGTTCGAATCGCCGGCCTCGAAATGCATCCCCTCGACGGCGGCAACCGAGCCGGCCTGCTCAAGGATCAACTCGGCCTGGGTCTTTGCAACATCACAAAATGTTGCACGGAGGTCTGCCCCGAAGAGATTCGAATCACCGACAATGCCATCATCCCGCTCAAAGAGCGCGTGGTGGACGAGTTTTACGATCCGTTGACCATGCTGTTCCGGAAGATCCGCGGCCGGTAGCTCAGCCATTCGGCTGCACCTGGCAAGCTCGCTGAGTTTGCCAGGCAAGAATTCTTTGATTGTTTGGTTTGACCAATAGGCCACGAAACAGGAGGTTCTATGGAACACCAACTCAAGTCCATCTCCAAGGCCGGCATCCCCGAGGCCATCGCCAAAGCCGAACTCTACCGTTATCTCAACGAGCCCGAAGAGGCCGAATCCATTTGCCGGGACATCCTCGCCGTTGATCCCGGCCATCAGCTTGCTCGCCGCATGCTCGGTCTTGCCATCACCGACCAATTTATCGGCGCCGCCAGCGATCGCTATATCGAGGTGCAGTCCATCTTTCAGGGTCTGCGCGATCCCTACGAGCGGCTTTACTACACCGGTTTATTGCACGAACGCCACGCCAAGACACAGCTCGCGGTCGGCTACGCTCCGCACGTTCTCCTGCCGCTGGTTGAAGAAGCCCTGCGCTGCTTTGCCGATGCGGAAAAGATTCGGCCGGCCGGCAATGACGACAGCATTCTCAGATGGAATCGTTGCGTCCGATTGCTGGAAAGCCGGCCCGACTTTCATTTCGAGCGCGGACCCGCGGCCTTTGATACCGAGGATATGCCGCCCATCAACTCGCCTGCGCGCCGCGCGGGCGGCCATGACTGAAGGTTAAGTCGATCTCTTAGACCGTTACTACACGCTGGAATCGCCGCGAAAGCTTTTCATGCTCTTCGCCAATTTGCCGCGGCAGACGCTCGCCGAACTTGCGGAAAAACTGTTTCGAATCTTCCAGCTCCGTCTCCCAATCTTCCGTGTTCACGCGCAGCAATTCGCTCACCGCTTCCTCTGAAATCTTCATTCCCTCCAGCGTCAGCCCGTTCTTTGCCGGAACGTAACCGATGGGCGTCTCATTCGCCGCGACGCGGCCTTCCACGCGCTCCAGAATCCACTTTAGCACACGCACGTTTTCGCCATATCCAGGCCACAGGAATTTTCCGTCCGCGCCTTTGCGGAACCAGTTCACGTGAAAGATCTTCGGTGGTTTCGGTATTCTCTTCCCCATCTCCAGCCAGTGCCCAAAATAATCCGCCATGTTGTAGCCGCAGAAAGGCAGCATGGCCATGGGGTCCCGCCGCGTGATCCCCACGTCGCCTGTTGCCGCTGCCGTAGTCTCACTGGCCATCGTGGCGCCAACAAACACCCCGTGCTGCCAGTCAAACGATTCGTACACCAGCGGCACCACCCGCGCTCTTCGCCCGCCAAAAATGAACGCTGAAATCGGCACGCCTTCGGGCGCTTCCCAGTTCGGAGAAATGCTTGGCGACTGCTGCGCCGGCACGGTGTATCGCGCATTCGGATGCGCCGCCGCGCCTTTGGACGGGTCCCACACCTCGCCCTTCCAATTGATCAACCCCGCCGGCGCCTCGGTCCCAATTCCTTCCCACCACGGCTCCCGCTCGGAAGTCATCGCCACGTTCGTAAACAGCGTGTTCTTGTGCAGCGCCCCCATCACGTTCTGATTGGTTTTCATTCCCGTTCCCGGGGCCACGCCAAAAAATCCCGCTTCCGGATTGATCGCGTGCAAATATCCGTCCTCTCCGATTTTCATCCACCCGATATCGTCTCCGACGGTCCATACCCGATACCCTTGGCTCTCCAACGCGGACACCATCATTGCTAGGTTCGTTTTCCCGCAAGCGCTCGGAAACGCCGCGGCCATGTAGGTCACTTTGCCTCCCGGCGATTCCAGACCCAGAATTAACATGTGCTCGGCCATCCAGCCCTGCTCGCGCGCCATTACGCTGGCAATCCGCAACGCAAAACATTTTTTCCCCAGCAGCGCGTTTCCGCCGTAACCCGACCCCACGCTCCAGATCAATTTCTCCTGCGGGAAGTGCATGATGTACCGCCGCATAGGGTCCAGGTCGCCCAGCGAATGCAGCCCGGGAACAAACTCGCTTGACGCACCCAGCCGCGCCATCGCCACCTTGCCCATCCGCGACATGATCCGCATGCTCGCCACCACATACGGACTGTCCGTCACTTCCACGCCCGCTTTGCTGATCGGCGAGCTCACCGGCCCCATCACATACGGCACCACATACATCGTCCGGCCGCGCATCGCTCCATCCAGGAGCGCACCCACCTTACGTTTCGCCGCACCCGGGTCCATCCAGTTGTTCGTCGGGCCAGCATCTTCCCTTTCAGGCGAACAGATGTATGTCAGATGCTCGGTCCGTGCCACATCATTCGGACTGCTACGATGCAGATAACAATTAGGGTAGGTCTTCTCGTTCAGCGCGTAGGAATCCCCCCCGCGCAGCATCTCCGCGATCATCCGCTGGTACTCCGCTTCGGATCCGTCGCAATACACCACGCGGTCCGGCTTCGCCAGCTTCGCTGCTTCATCGACCCAGGTTTCCAGTGGAGTTGCCACTCTGATCTCCCCGCCGGTGCAGCATTTCGCCTCCACATTGTCCAAAGTGCGGCGCCCCGGTCGCTTGCCGCGCCGACTACACTCCGGATGAAGACCCCGACCATGTTGGGGCCCTGAAGCGAATGGACTCGGCCGTGCCAGCAGGCCCATGCAAAGGTGGGAGCTTCCGGCCAGGCTGGCAGGCTTTTTGTTGCTACCCGCCCACAGTCTATGTTACCCCTCGCCGCCCGTGCAAGCCGCCTCCTGCCGTACCGCCGCCTTCCAGGCGGCATCTTTCTCTTCCTTTTCTCCTTACTTCATTACTTCTCTCCTGCTGTAAACTCGTCTCCCTTGTCTCCCCAATGCGAACTCGACCGCTTGCGCATCGTACTTGTCAGTCCCCGCAATCCCCTCAACATCGGCGCCGCCGCCCGGGCGATGAGCAACTTCGGCTTCCTCCATCTTCGTGTGGTAAATCCCTATGAGCTGGCTTTTCGCGAAGCGCGTTCCGCAGTCGGCGCCGCACCGCTGCTCGCTCGCGCCGAGGAGTTCAAGACCCTCGCCGAAGCCGTCGCGGACTGCACTCTCGTCGTCGGAACCACCGCTGTCGGCCTCCGTCAATTGCAGCACTCCGTCCGGCGCCTCGAGCGAGCCGCTCCCCTCATCCGCAAACGCCTTGCGGCCAGCCCCGTGGCCCTGCTCTTTGGCTCAGAGAAGCGCGGTCTCTCCAACGAAGACCTCAGCCACTGCGATTG
>QHZB01000152.1 GCA_003224525.1 Acidobacteriota bacterium
TCTCGAGCGGGAACGCCACAACCGAGTGGCGACACGAAACGTTCGGCTCTCCGCCATTCACGCCCTGTTTCGTTTCGTAGCTTCGCGGAATCCCGAATATCTGGACTTGGTTCAGCGGGTTCTCGGCATTCCCTTCAAACGTGCACCGGAACGTGCCATTGACTATCTGGAGCGGGAAGAGATCGATTCAACTCTGAAAGCAATCGACCGCACAACATCGAAAGGAAGTCGTGACTACGCTCTTCTGGCCACGATGTTCAATACTGGAGCCCGCGTACAGGAGATCGCCGATCTGCGCGTCTGCGACCTCCAACTGACCAAGCCCTTTCAAGTGCGATTGTTCGGCAAAGGGAGGAAAGAGCGTTACTGTCCGCTGTGGTCACAAACCGCTGCGGTCTTGCGAGCTTTCTCAAAGGAACGGAGTCTGGATGTGCCGTCCGAAGCTCGCGTGTTTCTGAATCATCGAGGTCAACCCTTGACTAGGTTTGGGATCCGCTACATCCTCGCCCGATGTCTTGACCGTGCTTGCCAGGATCTCCCGAACCTCCGCAAGAAGCGGCTTCACCCGCACAGTATGAGGCACAGCACAGCTGTAGGCCTGCTGAAGTCCGGGGCCGACCTGTCGACAATCAGCCAGTATCTGGGTCATGCCAGCCTGACCACGACGAACCGCTACGCGAAAGTGGATCTGGAAATGAAACGTCGCGCTATCGCACGGCTCAAACCGGTTCCCACTCAGTCGCACACACCGTGGAGCAGGGACCATACGATCCTTGATTTGCTAGAGTCTCTTTGAGCGCCAAAAATGTGGAAGTGGAACTCCGGAAAGCCGCGATTGGCGGCGCCTTGGCGCGCCAACTCCACATTACTGACAGCTTCACATTGGAGGCGGCCCCACTCACCAAGCCACCCGCTCCGCGGGGGCTGTCTGACTATTCAATACAAAAAAGTCCGCTGACCTTGCGCCGCGAGGTACGGTCCACCGCCTCGCCACATCTAAATCCTCAGGAAAGACAACAGCAAGCCTTGTTCCGGACATCTATCCTGAAAATTTGCATCACCCCTTGACATCCGACAGGAATGCATGAAATTCTCATGTCGAAGGACGAGGGGAAGAATGGCTGAATCTACAGATCTCTTGCAGGGCACGCTGGACCTGCTGATTTTGAAGTCCCTCGCACTTGCTCCCATGCATGGATGGGGCATTGCGGAACGCATTCAACAGGTATCGAAGGATGCTTTGCAAATTGGACAGGGGTCTTTATATCCCGCACTCCACAGACTGGAATACAAAGGCTGGATTAAATCCAACTGGGGTGTCTCCGAGAACAATAGGCATGCGAAGTTCTACTCGCTCACTCGCACAGGGAAGAAGCAGCTACAAGCTGAACTGGACAACTGGGATCGTTTGACGAACGCAATCGCGCTCGTGCTAGAGCGAATCTAGCAGGAGGAACCGGATGATCTCGGAAATTCTGACGCGCCTACGTTTTCTGGTTACGGCCAAGACACAGGCCGAAGTAGATGACGAGCTGCGGTTTCACCTCGAGCATCTGACCGAGGCGAACATGGCCGCTGGCATGCCACCGGAAGAGGCACGGAGGCAAGCTGCAATCGCGTTCGGAGGGGTCGAACGGACTCGCGAGGAGTGCCGTGAGCAAAGGCCAGGGCGCTTCATGGAAGCCGTTGTTCAAGATGTGCGCTATGGCCTGCGGACGCTGCGCAAGGACCCGGGGTTTACGACCGTGGTCATCTTCACTCTCGCCCTCGGCATCGGCGCCAACGCGGCCATGTTCAGCGTGATTCGCGCGGTGCTCCTGAAGCCGCTGCAATACCGTGATCCGGACCGGCTGGTGCGTCTTGTGCTGGCGGTCCCACGGCGCAACGTACCAGACCAAGCGTTCAACGAGGTGCGATTCGAGGAAATGCAATCGGCGTCTCACTCGTTCAGCAAATTGGGGGCCTTCGGACCACTGGAGAACCTGACGCTCTCTGGAAGCGGTGAGCCGGAGGTCGTGAACGCTGCGCGCGTTTCCGCCAATTTCCTGAATATTCTGGGCGTCGAGCCGGTACTTGGACGCAGCTTCCTTCCAGACGAGGACAGGCACGGAGGGCCCGCCGCCGCGATGATCAGCAGCGAGCTGTGGCGGCGCCGGTTCAACGGCGATCCACAAGTGGTCGGCAAATCGACCGCGCTCGATGAGGTGTCGTATACGATCATCGGCGTGTTGCCAGCCGGATTTGCCTTTCCGGTGGCCGACATAGACATCTGGGTGACGCGGCCCTCAGAATGGTCGGCGCTTCCCTCTGGAGCTTGGCGCACGGTCGGCCTCTTGAAAGGGTTCGCGCGATTGAACCCCCTGGTCAATCTAGAACAGGCGCGAGCAGAGATGAGCGTGCTGCAGAAACGCTATGCCCTCGCCCATCCTAACCCCGTGGATGCCGATCCGAGCGTAACCATGGGCGTCGTGCCGTTGAGAGATCAATTGGTGAGCAACGTTCGGCCCATGCTCTGGATGCTGTTTGGCGCGGTGGGGTTCCTGCTTCTGATCGCGTGCGCCAATGTGGCGAGCCTGTCTCTGGCACGGGCTACCTCTCGCTCCCGCGAGTTCGCAGTGCGGGCAGCCATAGGAGCCACCCGCAGACGGCTAGTTGGTCAACTGCTGGCGGAAAGTTTGCTACTCGCGGTCGCCGGTGGAGCCGGTGGTGTCTTGCTGGAGAAGTGGAGTTTGCATGCCATCGTGCGCATGGACGCACTCAACCTGCCGCGCGCCGCGGAGATTCGGCTGGACGGTGTAGTGCTTGGATTCGCATTGGTGGTCTCGATTGCAACTGGCATCCTGTTCGGGCTGTTCCCCTCGCTCTCGGTGTCGAGGCCAAATATCGCCGGCATATTGCGGGAGGGCATTGGGGCAGCGGGCCGGGGAGCCTGGAGATTTCTCAGCAGTCGGACAGCTCTAGTGGTGGGGCAGGTCGCGCTGTCGACCGTGTTGCTTATCGGCGCGGCGCTTCTTTTGAAGAGCTTTGCTCGTCTGCATAGTGTCGATCCCGGATTTCGGCCGTCGAATCTGCTGACCTTGAGAATCGCGCTGCCCCGGGCAAAATATGATACGGATGCGAAGAAGAAGGCTTTCTTTCAGGAACTCATGCGTCGCGTGACTGCCGTCCCTGGCGTGCAAAGCGCCACAGCAGCGCTGTCCCTCCCCACAAAGAATTCCCTATACACCAACATAATGAAAGTGGAGGGCGTGGATCTCGCGGATAAGGATTTCGGACTGCCAGACATGCAGTTGCAAAGCGTCACGCCCAGCTATTTTCAAACTTTGGGGATTCCGCTGCAGCGAGGCAGGGAATTTACCGCAGGCGACAACGCTCCGGGCGCACCTCCAGTGGTGATGATCAATGAGAGCTTGGCCCGCCTCTTCTGGCCCAATTATCCAACCGGGCGGGATCCCATCGGCCGGCACATCTGGGAGGGCGCTGACAAGGCGATTGGCGAATTGGAGATTGTCGGTGTCGTTGGCGACGTGCATGAGAGAGGGCTGACCAGCGAACCTCGGCCTGAATTTTATGTTCCATTGATTGTGCACCCTCCTCAGCGGGCGTACCTGGCAGCGCGCACGCAAGGTGCCGATCCGCTCGGTCTGGCCAACACCATTCGCAACGAAGTGCTGGCGATTGACCGGGACCAGGCGGTCTCGGATGTGCACACTATGGAAGAAGTGATCGAAGAATCGGTAGGACAGAGGCGTTTGACGATGGTGTTAGTAGGATTGTTTGCCAGCGTTGCGCTACTGCTTTCCGTAGTGGGGATTTACGGGCTTGTTGCCTACTCTGTGGCGCTTCGAACGCAGGAAGTGGGCATCCGGCGCGCTTTAGGGGCGCAGACGGGCGACATCCTCCGGCTCGTGCTGAGCCAAGGCTTGGCGCTTGCGATTTCCGGCGTGGCGCTCGGCCTCATAGGAACATTCGCTCTAACCCGAGTAATGAAGGAATTTCTATTTCAAATAAGCGCCACTGACCCTCCGACATTCGTGGGAGTAGCGCTGTTGTTTGTCCTCGTGGTGTTGGCGGCCAGCTTCATTCCGGCCAGACGTGCAGCGCGGGGCGATCCCTTGTTAGCGCTACGAGTTGGATAGACCTCCTGATACTCGTTTAGCGTTTCATCGGGAAGATAACAGAATTCTGTTGGTGAAGAACCGTGGTGAGTGCACCGTTTGCCGCGCGATGCGGCTCAAATGTCAAACATCTGACGGGGCGGTTGGACATGTCATCGACTACTTGCAAAGGCTTGTCTGCGGTTAGACGCCCATTCCTTCCCACATCTAAGTGCGTTTATTCCCGGGTTTGGAAAACTTTCGCAAGCTCGCAGTGTCGAACTCAGAGAAACGACTCTCGGACTGGCACGTCGGGACTCGCCGCCACATGCTGCTAAAACTAAATCAGATTCTGTTTTTAGGATTTCTCTGCGCCGTGGTCATGCACGTGAGTTGCTCGGCGAAGAAGCCGATCACTTCAAGCTACGCTCCATTTCGCCTGGAGTCATTGAACAACGATTCTCTTCTACTTACTCCCCCCATCCCTGAAGGTCATGCCAACAACGCAGCAATCAAAATGACGCTCATTGGCAACACGACGCCCCCCTCTGTCACGAATTGCTTTGCAGAAAGAGGTCCCTTCCGCCTCGAACAAGGAAGGAACGATCCGCATTCCATTCAGATCACACTACCTGCCCCGGAAACATGGCTTACTGATCTGGAGGGTAGTGCCGAGCCGCGTGCCAGCGAGGACATTGAAGCACTGTACGCAATTCTCGCCGATCTTGATCAACTGCAGCAAGAAGGGTGCTTTGGCGAAACCAACTCCTCAATTCGAGATTTCATCCTGCAAAGTCTCCCCATGACGCCAAACGAGAGCTTATTCAATACCTATGGCTATCTGGAGGGGCGCACCAGTATGGACCTGAAGCCAGGTATGCGTTTGAAGATCGAACGCGCCTACTTCCGGCCAGCCAAAGCGGGAAACGAAGAGCACGACGCAAAGACTTTTCTCGGTGTTAGCACCATGTACCTTGATGTGGAAGTGGCCGGTAACAGCAAGATTCGATTCCGGCGAGTCGGCAGTATCCGATACTCGCCGGCCTCTCTGGCTCACAGGGTTCAGGAGGAAAATCGAGACCTCGGCCTAATTCTGATCCCGCGGCAACTCCACTATCGCCTCCTCTTCTACACATATCTCGTCCCCAAGAAACACACACGTTTCCCAGCCATCATTGGAGCCGGCAACGCCAGCCAATTGGATGAACTCGATCGGGAGCTGCGCGCTCAGAGTGATGAGAGCTGCAAAAACGTCGCCACGGCACGCCGAGTGACCTGTGTTGAGTTCGATGGCTCCGTTGCGGTGAGTGCCTTGATTAAGGTGGAGTTGAACGGCAAACCGAGGTTTCTCGAATGGGGAGCAAAGATCAAGGACGTTTTATCCAAGAGCTCGGAAGTCGAGGCTCTCAAAACACTTCGGTTCCAACGTCGATTCATGAATTCCTACTATGACGTGCGTTTCGATCCTGAAGACTCTAACGTGCTATCACTTGCGCTTGTGGGCGGTGACCGATTGACCTGGTCAAAGAGCTCTTCCGCCCCGCAGTGAAATTGGCGACAGTTTTTTACAGCCTTCATGCACTCAGCAAGACAAATGTCCGGCCACATAATCCGATTCGGAACATAACCCCGACTAAGACAATGCATTAAGGTCCCTACGAGCTTTGCCCACGGTGGCACCACTATATTCAAGGCCGAGAATTTGGGACAGGAATTTTGTTCAGTAGAGATTCCCGTATAGGCTTATATGCGTATGGGTTCCAGACAGCTCTCCAGTCTTGGAGCGCAGCCATTCTTTCTCCACTGATCCCGGCGGAGAAAAGAACTATGGCCCCGAAGCGCTGATTTTGCTCTGGCTGGAGACACCTTTCAATCAGCTGACTCCATACCTTCAAACTAGAAACAACTCTCGTTACATCCATTACCAGGATATTCATTTCCTCGCGCGAGGAATGGTGCGATTCACCATATAGAAGTCTCTTTGCACGAGTGCCAGTAACTGGTACCCGCACGATTCCGGCTGTTCGCACTCCGTTATCTATTGAGCACTGAGCGGCGCCGATTATCGCAGCGGCGTCGGGACTTGGCTAGACTTCGCTCAGAACTGGGAAGAAAAAGTGTTGAGCCAATACGGGGATTCGACGGCAATCAACAATCGTACGCACATTCGGAAGCACCTTGTTCCGTTTTTTGGTGAGTTCTCGATGAAGGACCTCAATCCCGAGATGGTTCAGCAGTTTATTTCTCGTTCTGCGGTGGGCGTGAAAACTACCAGAAATATTTGCATCACACTCCAGAGCATGTGGACCACGGCAAAAGCGTGAGGCTATGGATTCGTTCCACATCACGGCGTCCGTGAAGAATGGCAGCGACTTGCAATGGTCTCGTCTGAGGCCGATAGACGATCAAATAAGAGTAGGCGGGGAAAAATTTCACATCTTCGCCGGTCAAATCCTTCCGACTGTGACCGGCACTAGGGGTTCCGGCGAGAAAACTATTTTTTCGCGGATGGCGGATTCAACGCGGTCCGCAATTGCGAGGCTGGCCTGGTTTTTGATGTAACGCCAGATTTCAACAAGATCGAGAGCGGCCTGCGGCGCAAGAACGTAGCGCACGCTCATTTAGGTTTGGCTTTTCAGCTTGGTCAGATGAGCATCCAATTGATCTTCGGGTATTCCTTCGTCGCGGTCGAGCTGATCGATGCCGCGCCTGATCTTTGCGTTGATTGTCTCCCGGTTCTCCAAGAGCCAGCGATCTTGTTCTTCCTGGGTCTCCAGTAAACGGGGCAAGACCTCTTCGACGCTGGCAGAACCGGTCGCTTGAAGCTGTTTTTGAAGTCTGGCCTCAAGGGCCGCATCGTGGATTTCGATATTCACGTCTTGAGCCTCCAGAAGGGGATCGAACTCTCTTTTTCATCGTATCTGAGGGAACGGAGGGGGCTCGTCCGCCCTTGAAGAACAACGCAACCAATTCCGAGAATGGCGCCGACAGAATGGAGCGCAATCGCACGCTTGCCTTCACGGTCCCCGGGCGGCGCCTCCTGGTGCCCGCATGATTCTGTAGGGCGTCACGTTTCCGGGTTTCGTTGTCCAGAAACAGATCTTGGGTACTTTTCTGAGTACCCCACTTTACATCCATGTGGAAAAGGATTTTCAGAGTCATCATATGCAGATTTACAGCTCTACACTCATGGGTGGGCAGGAGAGGGAAAGAAAATGTGTGAGGAATGCCTAGAGAAGTGTTAGTTTTTCGA
>QHZB01000225.1 GCA_003224525.1 Acidobacteriota bacterium
ACAACCTTCATCAGGAGGCTGCCTAAACTGACTCGCACTTTCAATTGTACCCGATCGGACGGAGTTTTCGGTAGCCACACCGAGAGAATTGTGTTTGAATTCATAAGCCTTTTAGAATGAACTTCTTAACGTATTGCCAATATTGCAGTTGCAAGTTCAATATGTAGTTGCAACTTCCATTTAAAAGTAGCAACATAAGAGTCGTGATCCTCAGTGCAGCCAATGAGAGATTGGTCACGGATACGGGCTACCGGCCAGACGGTCAGTGGCACGATGTCTGGGTCGAGGTAAAATTCGAGACCCACAGCATTCGGAATCTTCGCGCGAGCCTTCTGGGCTTGGCGTACTGGTTGACCAACAATCCCACAAGCCGAGGACTCCTTGTCTTGGTCGATTCACGCATCACTGAAGAACGCTTGCAGGGGGAATGGAAACTTGCCCAGCAAACTCTGCGTCCAGAGGTCCTGCAGCGCATGGCGGTAGCATTCGCGAAAAACAAACAATACGTCGGACTCCCTCGAGACCTCGGAGACGATTTCCGCGTCTGGCTGGACCAGCTCGTCCTCAGAGAATCCCACGAGGGTAAACCACGGGAATCCTTCTACGCGATTCTTGAAGTCTTGTTGCACCAATGGCTGCTTGGCAAGGGGCCGATGACCAGCGAGTGGCTCATGAAAACCGTCGGCTGCAGCTATCCAACCGTTGCCGCTAGCCTGCGGCGTTTCGAATCGAGCTTGCTTCGCCACTCGGATCGTCGCGTCGAACTTCGTTACTTCCCAAAGGATGAGTGGGCCCGTTTATTGGCAGTATCGGACGAGGTGCGATCCACCACACGCTTTGCGGACCGCTCTGGTCAGCCCCGTTCACCAGACTCCCTCTTGAATCGTCTGAAACGGCTCGAGCACAGCGAAATCGCCGTGGGCGGCGTGGTAGGCGCCCGGCACTATCAGCCTGACCTCGACCTTGTGGGAACACCACGCCTGGACCTGTCCCTACATTGCCGCGCTAAGAACGTCGACTTGGATTTTGTGAAGCAGCTTGACCCCGCACTCCAAGAGACAAAACGGCGAGATGAACCGGCCCCGTTGGTGATTCACCTTGTCCGCCGGGCCCGCTCGCTTTTCGAACCCGGAGAAGGCGGGCTTCAATGGGCTGACCCCGTGGAGTGTCTTCTCGATCTTCACGAGGGCCGGCTCGAATCACAGGCGCTCGAATTCGTTCGGTCCTTCCCGGCAGCGAAGCGTCAGACGGCATGAGCGGCGCCGCCGATTTGCGACTCGTATCCCCACGCGCCGTGCTGGAACAAGTGGCCCATGCGATACCGGAAGACTGCCGCGCCAACATCATTATCATCGGCAGCCTAGCAGTGGGCTACTACTTCTTCGGAAACGATCCAGAGAATGCGCGTGCACACCAAAGATATCGACTGCCTCCTCACACCTCGCGTCCGAGCCCTCCCCGCAGCCAAGGCCGTTACCGAACGATTGTTCGGCGAGCAGTGGACATACCGCGTTAGCGAAGATTGGCCCAGCCCCGGCGGAGCCGATACACCCGATCACAAACTCCCAGCTGTCAGGCTGAATCCGCCTGGATCCACCGACTGGTTCGTCGAACTGCTGACTGTCCCTGAATCGCCCGCAGACCGAAAACGGCAGTTCTCTCGCCTGGAAACGACCGCTGGTCACTTTGTCTTGCCAAGTTATGGTTTTCTTTCCATTCCTGAATACCATCCCATTCCTACAGACTTCGCGATTTTCATCGCCAGGCCGGAGATGATGGCGCTGGCCCATCTGCTGGAACACCCGGTCATCGGGACGCAAACCATGAGCACGAAGATTGGCGGACAGATTTTGAAACGCAGCAACAAGGATCTCGGGCGCGTTCTTGCCATAGCGCGTCTCGGCGACGGGCCGTCCGTCGAGAATTGGCCAGTGCTCTGGAAGGAAGTGTTGCAGAACAACTTCGGAGACGAATGGCGGAGTCTGGCGCTCAAAGTGGGTGCGGGCATGCGCCAACTCCTCACTCCCGCAAACGAGCCAGACTTCCAGGAAGTGCGTCATAGCTGCGAGTACGGCCTATTGGTTTCCCAACCTCCCACGTTGGATCAACTCCGGGCGACCGCCGAGCGCCTCTTCCAAGATGCCATCGAACCTTTCGAAAAGCTTGCACGCTAATCGCCCGCTCACCAATGACCTCGACCTTGCCTTTGACAGAGCGACCCCAAGCAAAACCGTGCCTGTCACAACGCCTAGCCCCGTCAGAAACTCCTTGCACCGCTTGGCTTGAAGCTGCGCCCACCGTCTTCCAACAAGCATTTGAGGGACTTCCTGCATGGTTGATCGCGTGTCCGGTGATTCCCGAGATGGTAACTTCTCGACTATCGTGCGTGCAATTAAAAGTGCGAGTCACCGTGAGTGGATTGCGGCCAGCCGCAGGTGACTTCGCCGGGCTGTCTCCGAGTGTCATAGTTGGCATAGCGGGCTTAGAATCAAGCCAATAGGGATGTCGTCTATCCATTTTCAGAGGCAACCGACGTCAGGAAGTTTCCCCGCAATTTAGAACTGCTTGACTCGCACTTTTAATTACACCCAGCCAATCCAGATTGGCTCTTGCCGCAGGGGCTCGCGGGGATTAGCCTGCCGTCATGAGCCAATTCACGCCCACGGAAAGAACCAAAGTCCGCCGCAAGCCCGATCGCGGGAGTTACGACCGCGAATTGATCTACCGAATTCTCGATGAAGCGTTCGTCTGCCATTTGGGCTTCGTCGTGGACGGCCAGCCCTACGTCGTGCCTACAAACTACGTCCGGGTCGGCGACAAATTGTTTCTGCACGGCTCGATCGCCAGCCGCTTGATGAAAACGCTCTCGAGCGGCGCGCCCTTCTGCCTTAGCGTCACGCTGCTCGACGGCATCGTCTTCGCTCCCACGGCCGTCGGGCACTCGGTCAACTACCGCTCCGTCGTGGTCATGGGCAAGGCCGAGCCTATCGAGGGCGAAGCGGCAAAGCTTGCGGCAATGCGCGACTTCGTCGAATACGTCAACCGCGGCCGCTGGGCCACCGTGCGTCCACCGAGCGAGCAGGAGTTGAAGGGCACCATGGTCCTCGCCGTGCCGCTCGTCGAAGCTTCCGCCAAAGTGCGCACCGGCTTCGCGGTCGACAACGGCGAAGACTACGCTTCGCCCGCATGGACCGGCGTGCTCCCCATGAAGTGGACCGCCCAGGCGCCGGTTCCGGATCCACGAGGGAATCCCGAAATTCCCGTGCCGACGAACATCCTGCATTATTCGCGGCCGCAGTAGCCGGTGGCCTTATATTTTCCCTCGCCGCGCGATCCCTGAACGAGGACTCGTCGCTCCCAAGAGGTGAACTGTGATGCCCGTTCTTCGCACCTCCATGCTGTTCTCGATGTTGCTCGCGATCTGTGCGTGCGCCGGCGGCTTCGGACAAACCTCGGCGCAAATTTTGAAGAAGGACGACCTCACTTTCCGCAAACAGGTGTACACGGACAAAACGGGCAACAAGATGCCGTACCGCCTCTTCGTGCCTGCGAACTATGACGCCAACCAGAAATACCCGCTGATCTTCTGGCTGCATGGCGCGAACGGCCGCGGCTCGGATAACCTCAACCAAATCTCCGGCGGAAATGAGGACGGCACGCACGTCTGGACGACGCCGGCGAATCAGGCGCAACTTCCTGCTTTTGTCCTCGCGCCGCAATGCCCGGAGGATCGCTTCTGGTCCGAGCCCGAGATGAACGAGATTTCGCCACAGCTCCAGGTGGCGCTGGACATCCTCGCTTCCGTGCAGAAGGAATTCTCCATCGATGCGGATCGAATTTATCTTGCGGGACAATCTATGGGTGGCCTGGGCGTCTGGGCGCTGCTAGAAGTGCAGCCCGATCGCTGGGCCGCGGCGCTGGTGCTCTGCGCCTTCGACAATTTCACGAATGCAAAGGGAATCGCACGCGTCCCGCTTTGGGTGTTCCAGGGCGATGCGGACATGGTTGTACCGGTAGACCTCGTGCGGCAAATGGTGAAGGATTTGAAGAAAGCAGGCGCCCATCCGCGTTATTCCGAGTATCACAACACCGGCCACGACGTATGGCTGAAGGCCTTCGCTGAACCAGACCTGGTCCCTTGGCTTGCCGCGCAGAGGCGCGGCACCTCTATTCCTGCAGCAAAATAATGCCGGACCGCCGGAGCTGGCGGAATCCCTCGCAGGATGGGTTTGCGGCGCTACTTCTTGGCGCCCGAGCCCGCGAATGCCGTGGCCACGCCGAGCGAAATCAGCATTCCGCCGGATACGTACCGTTGCGTCTGCAACCAGCGAGTATTCCGGTTCAGACGGCGCGCGACGGTTCCAGCGAAAAACGCCCAAAGACTGTCGCTCATGATGCCCATTCCCGCGAAGAGCGTCCCCAGAAAAAGAATTTGCAGTGCGACGTTTCCGCGGGATGCCTCCACGAATTGCGGAAGGAAGGCGAAGAAAAAGAGCGCGGTCTTCGGATTCAGGATATTGACGATAATGCCTTGCCCAAAGACGCGGCGCAGTTTGACGCGCGGGGCTTCTTGCGAAAGATCGAGAGACTCCTCGCGGCGCAGTTTTTGCACGCCCAGATAGATCAAATATGCCGCGCCGAGATACTTCACGGCTGAGAATGCCGCCGCTGACGACATCAGCAGCGCCGACAACCCGACTGCCGCCGCGGCCACATGAACGAGCGTGCCCACCCCGATGCCGAGCGCAGAAACCAGACCCGCGCTCCGGCCCAGACCGATGCTGCGGCTCGTCACGTAGAGCACAGCAGGCCCAGGTATCGCCAGCAGCACCAGGGCCGCGCTGACAAAGAGCAGAAGCGACGAATGACTGGGGATCATTGTTATTAAGACGTGTCGTTCAGGCGGCCGTGAGCAGAACCGGATCCCCGCGCGTGATCTCAATCGTGGTAATGCGCGGAGAGGCTGCCGTCCCCCGTGCGGTAGGTCCAGCCATCCTTATCGAGAGAAACATCTCCCGTGCCGGCGGCAATAATCGGTTCGATGGTGATGACCAATCCCGCTGTCAGTTTGTGCTGCGCGGAGAAATCCGCGTAATTGGGCACCGACGGCGGCTCGTGAATCGTCCGCCCGATGCCATGCCCACCGAGTTCGCGCAACACAAGAAAACCGCGCCGGTGCACTTCGCGCTCCACCACCCGGCCGATGTCCTTCGTGGGATTGCCCGCCCGCGCAGCGCCAAGCGCTTGCCGGAACGCGCGCTCTGCGCAACGCGCCAGCTCCCGCGCATTGCCGTTGCCCGGCCCCACTTCGATGCTCACCGCGGAATCTGTGTGATAGCCATCTTTTTCGGCGGTCAAGTCGAGTTTGACGAGATCACCGGGTTGAATCACGCGATCCCCGGGAATCCCGTGCACCACTTCGTCGTTGACGCTGATGCACACGTCGCCCGGGAACCCGTACACCATCGGAGGCGAAGACCGCGCCCCATGTGCCGCAAGCACGCGCGAGCCAAGCTCGCAAAGCTCGGCGGTCGTAATACCGGCGCGCACTTCCGCAGCCATCGCGCGCAGCGCCTTCCTCACGATCATTCCTCAAGCACGCAGCTTCTCAAACTGTTCCGGGCTGTTAATCGACATGCAAAGTTCTGTAGCTCAGGCCTTCAGGCCTCACGCTTTTTCTTCTCGCCCCTGGACCCACCAATGCATATTGCTGGCACACCCTAGTTGCAGCCGCAACCGCCGCCGCAGCAACTGCCCCCACCTCCGGAGAACTCGCCGGATGATTTGGCTGAAGCGCCGTTGCCCGAGCCATTCGCGGCGCTGAAAACCGAAAGCTGAATCGCGTTCTTCTTCCCCGCGCATTTCGGGCAGGCAATCTCCTGCGTCTTGTTCAACACAATCTTCTCAAAGTGCGTCTGGCAATCTTCGCAAATGTATTCGTAAATCGGCATTGTCGCAATCTTCCTTTACAAGAATTTCAACAACTCTTCCACGGTCATGCCCGCCTGCCGAATGATGCTCCGCAAGACGGGAATGGGCAAATCAAAACCGGTCGCGCCTAGGAACCGTCACCCGCAACTGCGGCTTCCCGGGATGCTTTAGTTGCGCATGACTCCCGCTCTGGTGATGAATCTCGAACCCGGCCTTCTGCAACGCGCGCAACACCTGGCGTGGCTAGAGGATGGGGACACGCGGAGACATCAGGCGCTGAGTGCTACTCGAACCCTTTCCTGAATCGTGTTTTTTTCATCGGGAATCCGCTCGCCATCCTTCTTCAGACCTTCCAGGTGACAGCGAATCGCATGGCGCGCCATTTCGCAGCGCTTCAGCCAGTGTCCTTCCGTGGGTGATCAAGCCGGGAAGCAGCGGCACTGTGACCTGGTATCCGGAGGCCACAAGTTTGTTCACGCGGCCTTTCTACTGCCATTGCCAGCAGGCCCGCGCCCTGATCCGACCGGTTCAAATACAACTGTGAAGCTGTAATTGCGCGCGGCAATTTGCTGGGAGGCCTTCTCGCGGATAGACACTCTGGCCATGAACTAAGTCTATTCCGCGGCTTGCAGGGGGTCAAACGGATCGCCAGAAAAACGACAACCCCCGCCGAAGGCGAGGGTTGCCGTTGAATCTGCGGAATTGGACAGGATGCTTAGTCGCCGGAGACGGCCTCGGCGGCCTTTTCGGCCGATTGCGTGTTGGCAGGAGAACTGTTGCCGTTGGAATGGCCGTTGCCTTTTCCGCTCGCCGGAGCGATGGATACTGGCTTGCCCGCGTTCGCGAAATTGGCAGGCACCGCCTTCTGGATGTCGCTGACGGTGCCGATCTGCACGACCGTCGGCTGAGGCTTCTTCAGCACCAGCTCTTCGTAAATCGCGCGGACCTTGGCCTGCTCCTCGTAAGCCTTCTTGCGGCGAGCGCGGTCTTCTTCGGCCGCGGTCACCGGGATGTCGTGCTCGAGGTGGCGCACGCGGGCGGCGTCTTCGGAGTCAATCTTCAAGGAATGCTCAAAACTCTGGAGGTTGACGGTCTTGCCCTTGGCATAGATCTCGTGCTTCCCGTGGTTCTTGTACCACTCGGCCACGGTCGCGTTCTTATGCATGTTCTCGATAATCTGCCGCCATCCCACACCGGTGTTGTACGCGCAGAAGCTGATCTCGCCTTGCTGCGTCGCGTACGGAATGATGCACATTTCCGTGCGGCGGAAATCGTAGTTGAACAGATCCTGGAACCACATTCCCGCGATGAACAGGAAGTTCCAGGGATCGGTCTGCCGGCGCTTCATGGCGTCTTCGTACGTGCGGTCCGGAGACGTCTTGCCGTATTTCTTCTCCGCGCCCTTGGTCAGCGCCCAGGTCTTGTCGAATTTCTTGAAGAGGTCATATAGCTTCAGACCCTTGGGGCCTTGGAAGGGCTTGTAGTTCTTCAACAGGGCCATGGCCATCATGAAGTTGGAAAAATTCTTGCCGCGGGCCGCGTCGGTAATGTCGGTGACGTCTTTGGTAAGCTGTACGGCATCGAGGAAGCGCGGAACGGGAGCCCATTCCTTGGTTTCCTTGTTGATCATCAGCGCCGTGCCCACGCCACAGTTCGGGTGGCAACCGCAGGAGAGCGAACCCCATTGCGACTCCTGGCCCTTCACCATGTCCGAGAATCCGGCAAACGTGCTGACGTACGAAATCGGAAACCAATCGCGTGTCGGCTCGACTTTGCCCACCTGCGCGCTGACGTCCTGCGCCAAGTGCGAAAGCGTGTAGCGCTGGCGCAGGCGGCGTTCCGGAGTAATGTCTTCGTCGCGTCCGGTAAAGGAAACCGGCTGGAAGCTCACAAACGCGATTTTCTTGGGGTTCTCCATCGCAAACTTCACGACCGTGCCGACTTGATCGTTGTTCACGTTATTGACGATCGTCACCACCAGCACGATTTCGATGCCCGCTTCGTGCATGTTCTCGATGGCGCGCAGCTTCACATCGAACAAATTGCCGATCTGCCGGTGGCTGTTGGCGTCGTTGCCGATGCCGTCAAACTGCAGGTACGCATAGCGCATGCCCGCTTCGAACGCCTTCTTAGAGAACTCCTTGCTCTTGGCGAACTCGATGCCGTTGGTCGCGGCCTGCACGCTGTTGTAACCGATCTTCCGCGCATACGCGACCGCATCAAAGAAATACGGGCTCATCGTCGGCTCGCCGCCGCTGAACTGCACGGACATCTGGCGGCGCGGCTTGATCTTCAGCGCGTTATCCAGGATTTCCTTAATTTCTTCCCAGCCGAGCTCATGCACGTAACCAACCTGGTTCGCGTCCATGAAGCAGGGATCGCACATCATGTTGCAGCGATTTGTAAGGTCGACAGTAAGTACCGACCCGCGGCCATAACGCACCGTCGAGGAGCCATGCTTGTGAAGGTCTTCGTCGTTGTGGGCGGGAATATCGCGGCCCGGGTACTGGCGTTCGATCCAGCTCAGCCACTTCGAATCGATAGCCATCATGTCTTCGTAGTGGCCGTGCAGCGGACAATCCTTCACCATCCACACCTGGCCGTCGCGCTCGATAATCTGCGCCTTGATCTCGCCGACCTTCTCGCTCATCAGGTCGCGCCAGTCCTTCTTGCCCGCAATAATCGCTTCGCGCGCTTCTTTCACGCAAGCGGGGCAAAGAGAATCGGTCTGCCGCGGGAAGCCCAGCGTCGGCTTGGTCTTCTCCCATGATTTGAGCAGCGGCTTATCCGACCATTTCGGAGTGACGGAAGGATTCGGATTGCGCTTGTTGAAATACTGGATGGTGTCAAAAGTGATTCCAGCCGTCTTGCAAAGAACCCAATCAAACGTCCTCGCGACTTGCGTGCCTGCAGTATTCGGCATAAACCTCTACCCTCCACTTTCAAGAAATACATACCACATGGCCTTTGAGTTAGATGAAGCCCATTCAATCGTTCTATACAGAACTAGAAACGACTGCCCCCGGGCTCACCTTTGTGTGCCTAAAAACCGTACTAGAACACCAGGTACGTCCAGTAAGTCTTTGGACTCCTATAGTTTGAGGGTTACCCCGAGCGAACGCCAGCGAGTTCCACCGAACGGTCATAATCGGGGGTTGAACGGCAAACTAGGTCATCTAACGGTCGTTCTTCGAGTCCCCAAAGTGGGGTTACTAGTAGTGCTTTTGGGCTAGAACTTTTTGACTCCTCGGGAAGATTCCTGCGTATTCCCTGCCAAGACTTTTCTATTCGTTGAGGGTCGGCCGGAGGACTGCGATGACAAAATGCGCAAAATTCGAAGCGCCTTCATCCAGTTGGAGCCAACGCACCACGCAGTGCTCCGCCAGATACTTCGCAACGCGCGTTTCCGGAATTCCCAGGTACTGCGCGAGCTGCGGCTTGATCGAATCCACTCCGCGGCGGTTGCCGCCACGCAACAAGTTGCCGATGGCGATGCGCAGCGTCTGGCAAGCTTCCACGTAGTAATAGCTCGTCAGGTCCGAATCGGTTAGGACGAATACACCCGGTCCTGCGGGAGCGCGGTCCGCTTCTTCCAGTTTGGCGGGCGGGCAGGTCATCAGCCTGCGGAATTGCATTTCCAGCAAGGAAATTCGCGAAGAGAGCCCGGGATCGCCGTAGCGTCCCTTCACGCTCGCTCCGCCCGGCTCCCCAATCGGCTCGATCGGCAAGTTGGGAATGGCCCGGCTGTGCGTCACTCGGGGAGGAGTCGGCTCGGCCGATTCCTCGAAGACGGCAGGAGGCAATCCGCGGCGTGGTAGCGCAGGCGCTTCCCTAGAGTGCTCACCGGCAGCAACTGCTGCTTCCTTCCCGTTGCTGCTCTTGCGCCGGTTCCGTCCCCCGCGGCGTCCCCTGCGACGGCCTTTTCTTTCCGGCTCGGCAGCGGCCGGCGTGTCCACTGAACTTTCCGCTGCCTGCCGGATCTCGCTGGTGACCGCCACGGATGATTCCAGCGCTTCTGGATTCTGCTCGAATGGCAAACCCGGCTCCGGCGTCGAAACCGCAGGCGGCGTCAAAGCAAAGTCCTGCGTCGGAGGAGCCCCCGCTTCCAGCGGGATCTCCTCCGGCGCGCCCCCTAGCCGGACCGCAGCTTCCTGCGCCTTGACCTTCCAATCGGAGCGGCGGAATCTCTCCGCCGCCGCGGAATACCATTTCGCGGCATCCGCATTCTGCCCGGATGTTTCGAAAAACTTCGCCAGTTCGAACGCCACCATGGCGTCTCGCGTCTTTTGGTAAAGATTCGAAAGTTGTCCCGCGGGATCCTTGCTGATGCGCGCGCGGCGGATGCGGGCGGTAATCTGTTTCCAGTCGGTCATTTCTTGGCTTGCATTGTAACAGCGGAACGCCTCAATCGGCCAGCAAACTCCTTTCGCGGTAGTGGTGTCATTTTTTATGCGCGTCCTGCTTCGCGTGGGAGATCATTGCGCCAGATTGTTGAACGAGCGTATGCGTCGTCTACCGTGCAAGCTGGTACAGATGGACGAAATCTGGACTTTCGTTGGGCTCCCGAATGGCAAGAACAATTAGATAAGCTAAACGGAGTTCGAGCCGTTTACGGTACAACTGCTCTAGAAGGGAACCCACTTCCAGAAGCCGAGGTTTCACACCAGATTGATCTCTTGGAAGGCAAGAATGGGACGCAATCCGTAGCAACAAACCGGGAGCAACAACAAATCAGAAACTCTGCCCTCGCACAAAGCTGGATGAGGGAACGATTCTGCCCTGCAAGTGCTCCAATGACGGTGCCGGATATTCTAGAGATGCATCGGATGGTGACGCAACATTCGGACACGACAAACCATATTCCTGCTCACTTTAGGACGTTCTCTGTGCAAGTAGGAAGTCCCGATATGGGCGGCGTACAAATCAAATGACACCACTACCTGCCGACGCACTTGGCTTTGGACGCTGCTAAAAGAACGGGATTCCTGGGGCGAACCTGCCTTGCGCTGGGTAACGCTCTTCCCATAGAAGTGTTCCTAAACGTCCGGATCCTGACAGGTTTCGACGAAGTCGAAGAAAGCCCGCCCGAATAGACCACGAGCAATGACGCCACCACGCACCGCGCGGTCACGCCGAACCAGAAAGACGGGTTGCCCTTATTCGTAGTTACTTGTCTGGGGCGGCTCCTTCTGTCGGCCTGTCGGCTTACTTTTCGCGCGGGCGTTGTCGAGCTTGCTGAAGACCGAATCATTAGCAGCTTTGGTCAGGCTGCGGGTCTTGTGGAACTCGGCGTCTGCCTCGTCCTTCCTTCCCATGGCCTGGTAAAGCCGCGCCAACCGCCAGTGCACGTTCACGTCGTTGGGGCTTAGCTTGGCGGCCACCTTCAGTTCCCGCAGGGCGTCGTCTCGGCGGCCGGCATTGGCATACAAGATGCCCCAATCAAGGTGTGCCAGTTCCACCTTCGGGTCCATCCGAATAACCCTCTCGATCAGCGGAAGGGCGGCCTTGGGATAGTTCATTTTCAAGTCGGCGTCCGCCAGATAGGTTAGGGCCTGAAGGTGGTTGGGGACGTTGGCCAGTTCGGCCTGGAACTCCTGGGCCGCCTCCTCGTATTCGCTTTGGGTCCACAGTAGATAGCCCAGCCCAAAGTGAACATTGGGCTCTTTGGGATTGGCCTTGACGGCGGCGCGGAACTGTTGTGTGGCGCCGGCATGGTCATTCATCTCATCCAACGCTTCGCCGGCCAGCATATCGGCCTCAGCCGACTCCGCGTTTAACATCAGAATCTCGTGATAGACATCGAGAACGCATTGAAATTGCTTGGACCAAAGGCAACTGTGCGCCAAAACAAGGCGGAAGGGAAGATTCTGCGGATCGCTGGCCGTGGCCTCCTTAAGGTAAGGAAGTGCTGCCGCGTATTCCTGCAGCCCATAGTGCGCAAACCCTATCAGCGTCCTCAGGCGCTGCGCCTCGGAAGAGGAGGGGGGCTGGCTTTTGAGAAGCCGTTCGAATGTCTGGATGGCCTCCTTCAACTCGCCGGCCTTGAAGAGCGCGAGGCCGAGGTTAAGCGGCAAGCCGGGCATTGCCGGATTCAGTGCCAAAGCCTTGCGATAGAGGGGTACCGCCTCCTGGTAACGCTGCTGGCGAGCTTTGAGCAGGCCCAGATGTGCGTAAGCTTCCGAGTTCGCTGGCTGAATCTTCAGAAAAGCGCGCCACGCAGCTTCGGCCTCGGCGTTCCTGCCCTCTTGTTCCAACCCAATCGCTGTCTGGCGTTCGCCGTCTGCTGCCGCAGCCTCCTGTCCCAGGCAACTGGCAGCCGGCATCGTCAGCATCAGTATCAGCATCAGGGGAATTCCCAGTGGCACAACTCGATTCACGCGCGGCTCCATTGGCATTCTCGCTTGCCGACCGGGGGACGCGCAATACGGGGGGAAGGCATGGTGCGGAAATCGGGCTAGTTGTGGTTTGATGTCAGAAACTAAACTTCGCGCCAAGCTGAAGGACGCGAGGATCGTAGGTCGAGGTCACGTGTCCAAAGTTCGCGTCATTCGAACCCGTATCGACACCGTTAAATTCCGTGTGGTTGAAAGTGTTGAAAGACTCGAACCGCAGTTCAAGTGCCGGTCCCCTTTCGCGGGATGTGAGAGCAATCGTTTTGAACAGGGAGAGATTGAAGTTAAATAGTCCCGGTCCGACGACTGCGTCCTTCCTGGCATTGCCAAAGCCTTGATTCGCACCGCCATCCCAGGGAGCGGTTGGACTGGCGAAAGAGCTGGCGCTAAACCAAGCGTTCACTGTCTTTGGGTAGGAGACTGGAGCCACCTGGTTTGGACGATTTCTGCCGACGCCGCCCAAGCCGAGAGTATCGGGGCCGTTGTAAGTGATCCCAACCCCGTTGCTGCCGACGGGCGCTCCCGATTGTGCAACCGTTATGCCGGACAACTGCCACCCTCCAAGAACGGCGTGAACTGCCCTGTTCGAACTCTTCACGAAAAACGGGAGGCTGTAAACATAATTCGCGTTGAAAATGTGGCGCCGGTCAAGCGCCCCCGATCCACGGTCATAAGCCATGTCAAATGGATTCGAGACCTGATTAAGGTCATTGCTCACCTCATCGATTTCATGCGACCAGGTATAGGCCAGCTGAACGGTAAGTCCATGCCGGTTTTCCATGCGCAGGCCCACCTGAAGTGAGTTATAGGTGAAATTGGTTTCGTTCTCCTCCTGCACAATGCTGCTGAACCCTGGGAACTGTCGATACAGGTTCGCGTTCTTCGCGGGGAGAAATTTCCCGGGGTTATTAGGGTCGGGGATCTTACCGGCAACTCCCTGTCGGTCGGCGATGTCGGTCAAAGGCAGTGTGTTGATTTGCCGGTCGTCACTCTGGTCCCAGCCTCTCGAACCGACATATTGCACGCTCGCCACCACGGATTGGGTAAGCTGCCGTTGAATTCCCAAGCTGAACATGGCCGTCCCGGGTGGCCGATAATTGTATTCCAGAGTTGTCATGGTAGACGGGAAGGTCTGCGACGTGGTCACGCCGTTGATGGCGCTGGTGTTGGGATTGGAGAAATAAACGTTAGTGGCGGAAGGCTGATAGGCAAACGGTGGATTCAAGGCCGCGTTGTATACATCGTTGCCCTGCACGCGCTCGAAGAATAATCCCACACCTCCCCGGAGCGCCGTCTTTCCATCTCCAGTGAGGCTGTAGGCAAACCCGAATCTCGGTTCCACGGTGTTGTAACTGTTGTGGACGTTTCCAACGGGAAACCCGCCCACCCCCGCCTCGCGGATGCCATTGAGAAAAAACGACTGGCCGCCGAAACTCGTCAGCGAAGCGGGGTTCAGAGTACCGTCTGGATTGAGGGGATTGGGCAGGGACTTGTCGTACTGTGAAGGAACGAAATTCGCGAACTGGTTGAACCGCTCAAAAGCATGCGGCAACCCGTCGTAGCGCAGTCCGAGGTTGAGAGTTAGGCGCGGAGTGATTCTCCAATTGTCATTGCCGTAGACTCCGTAATTGTTGTTAACCCAGTGTTTCCCGGCGAGAAATTGCAGCTGGGTAAAGCTGTCGGCGTCGCCCAACAGGAAATTCACATAGGAGTCCCCCGAATAAGAGCTTGGCCCGAAGATGGCAGTTCCTTGCGTGTTGGCCTGCAGTTGCTGGTTCTTGACAGCATGCAACCAGCTAAAGCCAAACTTGAACTGGTGCCGACCGCGGGTCCAGGATAGATCGTCCCGGCTCTCATAGCCAAAGTAGGAGTTCTTCCAGGGATAGTAGCTGGAGCTCCAGGTCGTGCCGTAGGGCGCCCCCAAGCGAGTCTCCGGCATGCGCGTGCCGATGTTATTGGCGGATGGGAAGAAAGTTGTGGCGGTCCAGCCGCTGGGCTGCACAAAGGAGCCGCCGGGACCGCTTACGGGACTGAGATGAATGGTATTGCCGCTGAAAAGAAAGCTGGTTTCATTGAGCAGCGAGGGCGAATAGGTCTGCGTCAGCTTAAGCGTGGACGACCACGAAGGATTGAGCATGGCCGAGCCCACGGTTGGATAGTTGCTGTTGCCCCACAACGGCGGGTAAACCGTCTGGGTAACCGCGTCATGAAGGTAATGGCCCATCAACTGGAACTTGCTGTTGATGTTGTGGTCGATGCGAACAATATCTTCACGGACGTTGGTCTTCTGAGGAATAGACGATATGAACTGCCTGGTGCCCAGATTCGGATGCGGGAAGGTGCCAGCGTTGAGTTCCCGGACGGCATTTTGATCGATCAGGTCGGCAGGAATCGTATTACCCGGGAAGGGTTGTCCGGCCGTCAAACCGTCGGCCGCATAGATCGCCTGTTTAGCTGGATCCTGGGTTTGGGGAACAACCGGGACCTTGCCGTTGGACGGGACACTATAGGTCAAAGGCTGACCGAGTGTGGGGAAATTGGCGGCCGCGATAGTATTCTGCACTGTAGGTGTACTCCCTTGAATTTGCCTCCGCCACTCTTCATTCACGAAGAAAAATGTTTTCTTCCTCCACAACGGGCCGCCGAAATTGCCGCCCGGCACGTTCAGCCGGAACTCCGGCCGAGGTTTGCCTGCTAGATTCAAGAGAAAGTTATTCGCTTGATAGTCTTCGTTCCGGTTAAATTCCCACAACGCGCCGTGGAAGTCCTGCGTGCCGGACTTGATGACCATCGTGATCGTTCCGCCGGAGCCGATGCCGTAATCGGGTCCGTAGTTGCTGTCGAGCGTCTGGAATTCGGAAAGCGCATCGATCGAAGGCAGTGAGCTAAAACAGCCGCCGCAGCCGCGATCGTTCAGTTCGCCCCCGTCCACCAAGTAGATGTTGTGTGTGTTGCGAGTTCCATTGAAGCTTATGGAGTTAGCGCTGGTCAGCGCATTCACCCCGC
Source organism: Acidobacteriota bacterium (assembly GCA_003224525.1). GTDB lineage: Bacteria > Acidobacteriota > Terriglobia > Acidiferrales > UBA7541 > Acidiferrum. The sequence goes on from QHZB01000225.1 coordinate 15,330, forward strand.
TGTAAGACGGCAGGGTGTTGGACTTCCCCGTGCCCAGAGCCGCAAGCGCGGTGACATTGCGGCCATTGGTCGCCAGTTGGGATACCTGCTCGCCGCTGATGAGGCTGCTGATCTCATTGGTCTGGGACTGGACCTGCAGGGCGTCCGCTTCCACGGTCACCGTCTCTTGCGCGCTTCCGACCTTCAGAGATATATCCTCTTCGAGGGTCTGAGCAACATTTACGACGATGTCGGTTTTGCTGAATTTTTGAAAACCCTGCATGGATGCTTCCAGCGTATACCGGCCGACACCTACGTCCGGGAAGCGATAAACGCCCGATGTGTTCGACGTGACTTGCCTTACTTGGCCGGTCGCGAGATTCTTGAGAGAAATGCTGACATTGGCAACCAACCCTCCGCTGGGATCCGCCACGGTTCCGCTTATCGTGGCGTTATCTTGCCCCCAAGCCCCGGCGGTTAGAATTAGGAGCACGGCGAGGAACGCGAACACCCTCAGAAACCTCCATGCCCCTCTCTCCGCCACGGAGATCCCCATGACGTCACGAATCTGGGTTGTGATATGACTCATAATTTGCCTCCGCTTCCCTGCCTCGTCGGGGTCCTCCGCTGCTTGTTTGTATTCCGCTTCAATTCACCGTTGGTTGGGTCATGCGTCGAGACCACTGCCGCTAGCCACCACTAACGAAATTTAGAAAGCCAGCAATCGTTATCTTGAATCTGAAGGCTTCCCTATACCGCTTCCCATAAGTTGTCAAGAGATATTTTCGCCCACCGATGAGCAGTGTTCCGCGCTCGATCGCGAAGCCGCACCTTTTGTAATCGCTGCAAATCAGCTGGGGAGCAAAGCATTTAGTAATCGTTTACCGTGCTTCTGCAGGTTACTTTGCGATATGGGATGGCCCGCCGCGGGAAGCTCTCCGGCCGGGCACTTGTGACCGCTTACCAATTGGGCCGCAAAGCCTCGGCGTTTTAGGCCGGGGATATCAGGCCCTCTTGATTGCTCGGCGGCATGGTCCTAAACTCCTCTCCGTCCAAAAGACCGCAGCCCAAAACTGAAGCCTCTTCGTGGTCCTCCGCTGAAGTAAGGCGGCTGTCGGAGGAACCCACCGAAGCCATCACGCAAAACCAGGGGGAGGCCGCAGGAATCCTCTTCCTTTTAGGGAGAGGAGGATGTCAAACCTGCTCGAACCTGTGCCTCCAGAAGTTTTAAGTGCCGACCGGCGAAATCGATTAGCGCAGCAAGAGTGCATGAAGGCGTAAGCGCCCTGCCGCCGCATAACACTTTCAAAGACCAAATTGATAACTCGCGGGAGTCTGTTCTGTTCGGCGTCAAACGACGGCAGAATCGAGAGCCGTCAGCAGAGAAGTTCGCGGCATCCAATTTTTCTAAGTAAGACCACCTATAACGCGATTCCTATTTGGCAGGTGTCTTTTGTTCTTCAGTGTTCTCAGGGTCGTTTCCCATGGTCGGCTTCAGGCGGCTGGGAGGAGACCACGCCCGCTCCCTCCCGCACTGAATAGAAACGGTCGGCAATCAGATTGGTCAGTGTCTCCACGCTTCCATCTGGCCAGAAGACTTTTGCCTTGTCTACGCTCTCATGGTCACCCAGCCCAAAATGAATGCGCAGGTCGTTCTGCGACAAGTAGCTGCCGCCGCTGATCACTTCGCTAAACTGCACCAGGTCGCCCGCCGTCGCTCGTACCCGTGCATTCAACGCCAGGCGATTACTCTTGATGCCTTCCAACTGAAAGCTGATCCAGTGATTCCGCGGGCCACCCTCGGGACGCAGAATCATTGGCCTGCCTACCAGATTCTCAGTCACCGCTTCGAGCTTGCCGTCGTTGAAGAGGTCGCCCACTGCCATTCCACGGCTGACCTGCGGAATCTGGATGGCAGCCCCGGCCAGCTTACTGACGTCCTTGAAAGTTCCATCGCGTTGATTCAAAAACAGCAGCTTTGGTTCAAGATAGGTGACTTTGGAATGGATGCTGTCCACCTGTGGATACACATGTCCGTTCACCAAGAAAAAATCCTCCCAGCCATCGTTATCGAAGTCGACCAAGGCATCTCCCCACCCCACATACCCTCTTGTGCCCTTGGCAATTCCCGAGGCATTCGAGATGTCCGTAAAATTCATGTCTCCGTCATTGCGATAGAAGGCGGCGTACTCGTTGTCAAAATGCGAAATCAAAACAGACATGTAGCCCTTATGCAGAAAATCGCCTAGAGCGACTCCCATATTGGCCTGCGCGGCGCCGTTCTCGTTTAGCGCCACGCCGGAAGAAAATCCGGCATCCACGAACCTTCCCGCCCCATCGCCCCGGTACAGATAGTTCGGCTGGCCGTCGTTGGTTACAAGAAGATCCAGTTTGCCGTCGTTGTCAAAGTCCGACCAGATGGCCGTCAGGCCATAACGGTGCTCCGCATCCCGCACGCCAGATCTCTCTGAAACGTCGGTGAAAGTTCCATCCCTGTTGTTGTGGTACAGATTATCCGGCGATCCCTTTAGACCGCGCGGCCCACACTGCACATCGATGCCCATGTATTTGCACGTCTCGCTCGAACCGAATGCCGCCATATCGTCCAGGTGAAAATCCACATAGTGGGCAACAAAGAGATCGGCCCAGCCATCGCCGTCATAGTCTCCAAAGGCTGCCCCCGTCGCCCACTGGGAGTCGCCCTGGAGACCAGCGCTCTTGGTCACATCGGTAAACGTGCCGTCGGCGTTGTTGCGATAGAGCACCACTCCACCAAAACAGGTCACCAACAGATCAGGCCACCCGTCATTGTTGTAGTCGCCCACTGCCACGCCCATGGCCCAGCAGGGATAACCTACCCCGGCCACGTCAGTTACATCCGTAAATGTTCCATCGTGGTTGTTGCGGTATAGGGCGCTCCGCGCCTTCCTGCCGTGGAGTGCCATTTCCACGCTCTGCGCATTGGTGAAATAAATGTCCGGCCAGCCATCGCGGTCATAATCGATCAGCGCCACGCCCCCGCTCATCGACTCCACAATGAATTTCTGTTCAGGGCTCGAAAAATGTTCGAATTGAATGCCGGTCGAAGCCGTAATATCCACCAACTCCGGATAGCTTCGTGCTGTTCCCCTGGCTGCTTTCGCGGGTGGCTTTTTTAGCTGCTTCGTTGCTGTTTGCGCAAAAGGGGACAGCAGCTGTGCTATCCCCGCGGGAATCATAAGTACCGCCGAGAGGACTGCAAATATCGCTAAAAGATTCTGCATCGTTGACCTCCCAACAGTTATTCGCCATGCCATATCGAAGGTCGGGGCGAAAATCTAGTGGTATCAATTGTCGAATAGCCGAGGCATTGGATCATAGAGATAGACGCGCCCAAGCGTTCAAGCTGGACTAGAGTGTTGCAGGCTTTGTGAAACAACTAACCCGCCGGCCTTCACGCGAGTGGCGGGCCTAGCGGCACTCCGCGAAATATTGGCCTCCCGTGCACCTAGGCTGACTTGCTCCCTCCTTTCCGCAGGAAGCTGAATACGGCTTTCTGCAAGTGTCGGATCAGAAGGAGCAATCATTGGCGGCACGCTTGAACGCGCGAAGGATGTAGGCAATTTTGTGGCTGCCAGAGCACTTCACTTCAACAGCATTCAGTGCCTTCCAGTCACCGGACGGCAACGAATCGCCGGCCCAATCCAAGCGCGGAACGGTAGTTTGGTCACGGGGAATGTATCGTCAGGGTGACCTGGCAAAGGACTTTAACCCCAGGCTAGCATCTCTCGAATTCGCAAATTTAGTTGCTGATGGCAGCAACCTGAAGTGCGGTTGACGCTTCCGGAAGCGTGCTTTCCTCAACCATGAGCTGAGGCTGTTGGGGTTCTCAGGCACGATATCGCCATTGCAGCCAGGGAATGAGGATTGAGAAAGGTCCTGCGCGACGTACCCTTCCCAATGCTGTTTCTCCTTGCGGTGGCCACCGCAACCGCGGCCCCGCTCACCGGAGATGGACATGAGGAGTTTAAGAGCACATAAAAGGCCGCTTGCACCTCATCGGCCATCGATCTGGATGACCTGGATGGAGTATGCCGGTGCCGTGTAATGAAATTCGCTTCCAATGTTTCGAAGCGTGCTCTCCCGCGGTACGATATTTGTCGGCTCTTCGAGTGTGTTCGTGGCCTGGGTGCCGTGCGCTCTCAGCATCACAAGTTTTCCCCTATTTGCCAGCGTTGCGCCTGCGAATTTGACATTGATCGATTGCGGGGTAGACGCGGCGTTGACCAGCTTGAGGTACAGCCGGTTCTTCTTCGTATCCTTTGTGACGGAGTAGAATAACTTCGGTCCGCCACCCTCAAGCTTGGAGTCCAGCGTTTCATCTCCAAGATAGGTGGAGAACATTACCTGTGCGTAGTAGCTTGGTGATCCGTAACTCCGCAACGCATCATAGCCAATCAGATCTGTCTCCCACTGCATGCCACCGGGATTGACGTTTACCAACAGTGGCGCATAGGCCGCCATCACGATTATGTCGCTATTCCGCTCGAGCCCGGTCATCCATGCCGCGTCGCCAAGTGTCGCGCCAAAATTCGGTGTTGGTGACCCTTCCCGCGTAGCCCATTCGCCCACGAAAATTTTCGGACCATGGCGATCGGTCTTATCGTAATGCGCCGTATCGCGGAAGAACTCCGTGGCGCGTCTATAGTAGTGGTCGTCGATCACATCCGGGCGAATGCTCTTTACTGGCATGGTCGCAATTAATTGCAGATCCGCATATTTGGCTTTGATGGCCTTATAGAACTGCGCGTATCTTCCGTCGTAACTTCCGCTCCGATCGAAGAAATCCTCGTTGCCGATCTCGACGTAAGTCAACCTAAACGGCTCGGGGTGCCCGTTTTGCGCGCGAACAGCACCCCATTTCGTTTCAGTTCCACCGGTTACGTACTCTAGTTCGTCGAGTGTGTCCTGTACGTAAGGATCGAGATCCGGTCCGGGATTTACGTGCTCTTGCGCCATCGAATAGCCGCCGTACACCGCCAGTACCGGCTGCATCTTGAGATCTTCGCACCACTCCAGGAACTCCAAAAGGCCCAGCCCATCCGACGAGTTGTAGCGCCACGGGCTGGGATGCGTTGGCCTGTCCACCTGCGGGCCGATCGTTTTCTTCCACTCGTAGCGCTCGGGAATATGATCTCCCTCCAGGTAGTTTCCGCCGGGAAAACGTAGGAAAGCCGGATGCATGGCGGCCAACTTCTGCATCAGGTCGATGCGGTTGCCGTTGTCGCGGTCGAGGTACGCCGGGGGAAACAACGACACAAGATTGAGCCACAACGTCCCTGCGTGCTTCACCGTGAGTACCAGGTGGTTGGCCGACGATGGCTGGATGGCTCCGGTCTTCAACGAAAAATGATATTGCTTCCAGGCGGTTGTCAGCCCGGAAACGGTGGTGGATGCGAGGGCCTGGCCATCCGCGTCAGTTACCAGTTCTATATTCACTGCGCCCAGGGCGTCAGAGTCCGCCTTCGCGTAGAACGAACCTTTGTAGATTGTGTTGGGTTTCAGCGGCATTCCCCAATAGCCGCCATTGAGCACGCCGGCTTGGTTTTCTGCGTCCGCTTGGGTCGCTTCCAACCTCAAGCTGTAATTCAATGCCTCGCTGGGGCCCGTCTGCTGATCGATTTCCATCTTGACCTGGGCATTGCCGTCTTCCACCAGCAGCCAGTAAGGCACATCCCGCCGTCTCGCGCGGAATGTGCGATTGCGAACCATCTCCGCGTACAGCCCGCCGTCATAGGAATAGTTGATCTCCTCGGTCATCAGACCGTATAGCGTCGGGCTGACCTTCGAAACCGGCTTATCTACATGAATGGTCAAGACCACTGGCTGCACCTGGGCAAGAGCGGCAGGAAGCATCACCGCCATAATTGCGATCAGCAAAACAAACGTTTTCTGGTTCATTGAAAAGCTCTCCCGGGCGCTGATTCACGGCCGGTAGTATATACCGTAGCTATGGAAGCCGAAGCTATTGGGCTGCCGCGACCGCGACCGGGCCCAAACTAGGCCCAAAGATTATTTCGCTGTTGCCGACATTGACGTAGTTGACGGTCGATGCGGTGTTGGCATCTCTTCGATTTCAGAGACTTACCGGTGGGCTGAAAGATGGGAAATCCGTTCGGGGAATCCTGCTGACAGGCTCGCCCGCCACTATCTATTTTGTTTTCAATTCGTTTTGGGTTTTTCCGTCGGCCGGTGCAGTTCCTTGTGCCCAATTTTCCAGGCCTTCCGCATGTCCATCAGGCCACGCACCCGGAGTTCTCTAACAAACGGCGCACATCAAGGCGCTGTGGGAGGAACCCACCGAAGCCATCTCGCAAAAACCAGCGAGAGGCCGTAGGAATTCTCTTCCTTCAGGGAGAGGAGGATGTCAATAGCCGGGAGATAGCATCGCACTGAAACCAACCGGGGCCAG
>QHZB01000153.1 GCA_003224525.1 Acidobacteriota bacterium
ATCCGCCTACGATCAGCAATAGGCTCAGGACAGGAATTTCCATTTGCTACGCCCGGGCTTTTGGAGAGTTAGCGGGCAGGGCAAGTTACGCCGTTTACCGGGAGATGGTTCATTTAACAGCCTTGTTGGACGCGCTTTCCTTGAGCAATATTTGGATTTCGCTCTCAAAGGCATCTTTGTCCACCATGCCAACGTGCAGGTCGGCGATCTTGCCGTTGCGATCGATCAACAGCGTTGCGGGCATCGAGTTGAAACCGAAACGGTCTCCCATTTCCGAATTTCCAATCACAATCGGATAGTTGATTTTATGCTGTTGAAGGAATGGCTTGACAGATTTCCAGCCGTCGTCGTCCATTGAAACTGTCCCTGCCGAAAATGCTATCGTCGCGAATGCCTTTAAAATCAGCGACCGCCAGTGCAACCCGCGTCAACCCGCCCACCAGGATGTAATAATGCGTTACATCGGTTTGAAAACCGCTGAATGGAGTTTTCGGTAACCACAGCTTGAATCCAAGAAGGGCTTGGCAGAAGTTCTGAGTGCGCTATTACTCGCCTTCCAGAGAAGGATAGACCCCGAGCAACGCTAGCGATGGTCAGAGTCGTGTCGTGCGAGGGGAGAAAGCGACGACCGCACGCTATTCGATGACACCGGACGTTGAGGGAGTGGCTCATCCGTTGGTGCTCCACTGCAACGTCAATATGTCGATCTGAATTTTTTCGCAGAGTCAAGAGACCGAACTTGTTCTCCCGACTGGGGGTCATTGGGGTTTTTCGAAAACCAGGATGTGCTGCAATGGCAGTGTCTCCAACGTCTGCAAGTGTGCAAGCCCGACAGCTTTCATCTCTCTTTTGACCTGCTCCACGGACATCTTGTGCACCAATTTAATGGGCACATCGGGATCCTCCTTGCGGTATTCGACAAAGACGACGCGACCGCCGGGCTTCAGGGCCTCGCGGATTTTGGTCATGACTTCAAAGGGGTAGGCTAGCTCATGGTAGACGTCCACCATCAGCACGAGATCCACGGCTTTCGCAGGCAGATTTGGATCCGTTTCGCTACCCTTCACCGCCTCCACATTCGTAACTTTCAGCGCCTGCGCACGTTGACGGATTGCCTGAAGCATTTCGTCCTGGATTTCGACGGCCAACACCTTACCGGCCCTGCCAACTCTCGGAGCAATGCGGAATGTAAAATAGCCAGATCCAGCACCCAAGTCCACGACGGTCTCACCGCCCCGGAGTTTCAGAGCATCTAGTACGATTGAAGGTTTCTCTTGGTCATCGCGCTCGGGGCGGTCTAACCAGGGGATGCCCCCCGGTCCCATCACCTGAGCGATTTCTCGACCCATGTAGAACTTCCCCGTACCATTTTGGTCATGAATGGCTCGCGTCTCATAAAGAGGCCGGTGCGGCTCAACGGCAGCCTGTGCATGCGGATCGACCCAGGGGGGAGTTGTTCGGAACGTAGCTTCAGGAGTTTGTTGTTCGCCCGGAACGGCATGGGCGCCACTAGCGATCAATCCCAATGCGAGAGCGACAAGGACCCGACAGTGTTTGAGATTGAGAATCATGAATACCTCCCGACTACGGCGCAGGCTATCGCAGCGCCATATAGATTTCCACCTACTTACTTCAGTTACCGGCGTGCTTGCTCAGTCGCCCACTGGTCTTCACGAGTCGTTGCTGCCGAGCCAGTACATGTGAAGTCCTATTCTCGGAATGTGGCCGAGGGGGCACGTCAGTCCATTTCAGACCCGGAAGGTGCAACAGAATGTCCTTTCTGTTGCATTCTGCAAGAGGGGTCCCCTCATCCTCCAAGACTTATGCATTACGAAACAATCGACGGACCGCGAGGTAATGTTGTATTGCGGTTGAAATTAGGCATGGGTGCCCAGTTTCATGTGTGTTGGGGCAAACAAAGCCGGATAATTGGGGTACGTTGAATCAGGAAGTTACGGGGATCGGAAATTGATATTTATGAGTGGCCTTGACGCAAGAATTCCATCCAGCTCCTATCTGACAGAGATGTTGGCACTTATTTGTTCGGCTTACGGGGCTTGGAAAACCGGGAAGCCAGCCCGGCTGGCAGAAAATACCTCTCAGCCTGACTGACCTTGTGCCATCCTGAAAGCCCATGCTTCGATTCTTTCCGAACGCTAAGCGCTCATTGGATTCTCTGCGTATCTTGATCACCGACCTGGTCACGGACGGGCTTCTTTTCTTCCGTCTCCTGTTCCGCTCGCGCACAGCCCTCAGCGCGGAAGTCCTGTTTCTGCGAAAGCAGCTGGCCTTCTATCAGGAGAGACAAATCCAACCAAGACGATTGAACGACTCCGCCCGTTTCTCCCTAATTCTCTGGTCTCGACTATGCAATTGGAAAGAGGCCTTGGTCATCGTCAAACCCGAGACCCTGATCGGCTGGCATCACAAGAGTTTCCAGTTGTCTTGGAAAGGGAAGTCGCAAGCTGGTCGGCCACGAATTCCTGAGAACATCCGCAACCTCATCGTGCAAATGGCACAAGAGAATCCGACTTGGGGACAAGCGCGCGTGTCAGCGGAGCTGTCGGTGAAGCTGGGTATCTATGTTTCTCCACGTACAGTACGCGCCTATTGGCCTCCCGAGCCGGGGCGACGGGGCCACCGGAGGACCTCTTCGCAGAACTGGAGGATGTTTGTCCGCAATCACGCCCAGTCCATCGTCGCCTGTGATTTCCTGGTCGTGGTGACCGCTCGGTTTCGAACTCTCTATGTGTTCCTCCTGAAGGAGGTCGGGACACGGCGCATCGTGCATTGCAACGTCACCGCGCATCCAACGGCAGCCTGGACCTCGCAGCAGCTTCGCGAAGCGATCCCCAGCGATCATTCCTACCGTTTCCTGATCCATGACCGCGATTCGATCTTCTCGGCAGAGGTGGACCAGCAGCTCAAAGCTTTTGGATTGCGGGTGCTGCACACGCCCGCGCGAGCGCCAAAAGCAAACGCCCATTGTGAAAGATTAGTGGGAACTATGCACCGGGAATGTTTGGATTTCATGATTCCGCTGGGGGAGAAACACCTGCGCAGAATCCTGGCAGAGTGGGTTACGCATTACAACCAAGGGCGCCTTACTCCTTGCCGGCTTGCTCGCTCAGCCTTGGTCGGCAATTACCCTCACAGGTTGACTATTAACCCGTATCCTCAACTCCCGCTTGCATTTCCCCGACGAAACCACATAATGAGGAGTACGTTGGTGCGCTAAACTGCCAGTCCATGCAATGCCCTCTTTGTCAGACGGAGAACCCGCCCACCGCCGCCAGTTGTACGAAGTGCAGCACGCCCCTGCCATTGAATGACCAAACGCTCGACGGAAACGTTCCCGTCGGCTCCCTACCCGCAGGAACCACCCCCAGCGGCACTTCCGCATGGTCGATCGCCGTCACTCCTCCGCCTGGCGCCCCCTACGCTCAGGGTGAAGAGCTTGTAGGAACGTTTCTGGCCGAACGTTACGAAATTCTCGAATTACTTGGTCGGGGCGGAATGGGTGCCGTTTATAAGGCGCGCGACACAGAGCTCGAACGCCTCGTCGCTCTCAAGCTGATCCGTACTGACCTCGCCAGCAATCCCGAAATCCTCCGCCGCTTCAAACAGGAGCTGATCCTGGCTCGCGAAGTTACGCACAGGAACGTCATTCGCATTTTCGACCTGGGACAGGCCAAGGGGTTCAAGTTCATCACCATGGAGTTCGTGGAAGGCCGCGATCTTCGCGCCGTGCTCCGTGAAAGAGGAAAACTTCCGCCGGACGAGACGGTACGGATCATCGCCCAGGTTTGTCGCGCGCTGGAATCTGCCCACGCTGCCGGTGTGGTCCACCGCGATCTGAAACCTCAAAACATCATGCTGGACGCGAAAGACCGCGTTTACGTGATGGACTTTGGCATCGCGCATTCCCTCGAAACACCGGGCATGACACAGACGGGCGCATTGATGGGCACGCCGGAATATATGTCGCCCGAGCAGGCCAAGAGCATCAAGGTGGACGCGCGCTCGGATCTATTTGCTCTCGGCATCATTTTTTATGAAATGCTGACCGGCATTTCTCCGTATAAGGCCGACACGGCTCTAGCTACCCTTCTGAAGCGCACCCAGGAGCGGCCTCCGCCTCCCGCGGAAGTGGATCCCACGATTCCAAAGGCCATCAGCGGTGTGGTTATGAAGTGCCTGGAAATCGATCGCGACCATCGTTTCTCCACGGCCAGAGAGATTCTCGAGGATCTCGGCCACGAGATGCCTACGAGCGTACGGACCGTCGCGCCCACGCTGCCGCCGACAGCCGCGGCTCCCAAGCCCGCGGAGGTCTCACTTTTCCAGCGGTATCGAATTTGGATCGTCACGGCTGGCGTGGCAATGCTGATGGTTCTATTTTTTGCGATTCCCAAGACGCGGCATTTCATCCTTCCAAGCAGGTCCGGCGGAACAGGAGTCGCGGGAACAACGGCTGGCCTGCCTTCTCTTTCGGAAGCTAAGTTTGTGGCAGTGCTGCCGTTTCGAGTGCTGGGGGATGCCACGGCATTGGGTTACGTGGCGGATGGACTGGGCGAAGCACTTTCCGCCAAACTATTTCAGCTGAAAGATGTGCGCATTGCCTCTTCGACGGCGGCTGCCAAGACTGACCCGAAGACTCCTCTTGCGCAAGTAGCGAAGGAATTAGGCGTGAACCTAATTGTGCATGGAACGGTGCAAGGCTCCGGAGATAATCTTCGGGTCACAATCAACCTGGACAATGTAGCTGAAAACCGGCTGGTTTGGAGCCAGGAGTTCGCCGGGGTGACTGGCGATCTGTTGACCATCGAGGATCAAATCTATGCGCGGCTGGTGGAAGCCCTCGCCCTCAAGCCGAGCAATGAAGAACTGGCGCGCACCACCTCCCATCCCACCGAAAATGTCGAAGCCTACGACCTCTACCTGAAAGGCCGGAGAGCAATGCGCGGCCAACAAGACGTTAATAACATCAACAAGGCCATCGGCTTCTACGAAGAAGCCTTGAAAAAAGACGCGAGCTTCGCGCTAGCCTACGCCGGTATAGCCGATGCCACCCTCGTTATGTACTACCAGAAGAAGGACAGTTTTTGGACGCAAAAGGCCTTGGGGGCCGCTCAGCAGGCTCAGCGACTGAACGACAATTTGCCCGAGGTTCATTTTTCATTGGGAAACGTCTACGCCGCTTCGGGTAAGAGGGCCGAAGCGATCTCCCAGCTGAAGCGCGCCCTGGAACTTGCGCCCAACTCGGATGATGGCTATCGAGCTATCGGCAAGGCCTACCTCGCACTTGGGCAAAAAGGCCTCGCTCTGCAGGCATATCGGAAGGCTGTTGAGATCAACCCATACTATTGGGTCAACTACAATTCCATCGGCACCGCTTATTCTGAGTTGGGACAATACGAAGAGGCGCTGGGAGTCTTTCGCAAAATGATCGAGCTCGAACCCGACAATTCCTTTGGGTATTTAAACGTCGGTGCCGTCTACTTTCAGCAAGGCAAGTACGACGAGTGTATCCCGTTCTTTCAAAAAGCACTTCAGCTGCAGCCTCAGTACATGACTTACTCCAACCTTGGCACGGCGTATTTCTACTTGAAGCGGTATACCGATTCTGTGCCGATGTTTGAAAGAGCGGTAGAGCTAAATCCAAATGACGGACTGTTTATGGGAAATCTCGCAGACGCCTACCGCTGGTCTGGGCAGCAGGATAGGGCTAGGGCCACGTACGATAGGGCCATTGCCCTTGCCTTCAAAGAGCTTCAGGTGAATCCGCGGGACGCCAATGTGATGGACCAACTCAGCCTCTATTACGCTAAGAAGGGCAACCCTACCCAAGGGCTGGACTTCATTCATCGCGCCCGGTCAATCAAACCTTTGGACATAAACATACTTTACGATGAGGCGGTCGTTTGCGCACTGACCGGTCGTACTACAGAAGCCCTGAACGCTCTTCGTGAAGCCCTACAGAAAGGGTATTCTCTACAAGAGGCGAAAAACGACCCTGAGCTGGCTAACCTTCAGAGTCGTCCAGAGTTCGCAAAACTTGTGGCAGACTTCAGCAAATCCCACTAGACAAGGTGCTTGAGCCCTTTAGCCTCTTCCTGCCCGCCGCGACCGCCGCTAAACCAGTTCCCAGCAAGATTATAGTCCCTGGTTCAGGGACAGAAGGTGCGGTGGGAGAGGTAACTTCAGAGAGATCGAAGAGATAAGTGCCAGCGTCGAAAAGGCTGAAAGTCAACCCGTAAGTAAATCCGGGCGAGATAAATCCGCCTGTGAAAATGCACGACTGTCCATCTGTGGACGTTGTGCCGACCCAACCAGGCGCAGTTTCCGTGTTACCTGCGCAGCTAAGCAGCCCAGAAAAGGCGGTGCGAAGCGTCACTGTGTCTTGAACGATGAAACTTTCGAGGTTATTGAAAATATCGATTGTCACAGAGTCGGTAGGACCAGTAGTTATAAACTGACAACCAGAAACCTGGCTGTCAGTCCCGGCGTGGCACTGGGTCTGGCTGAAGGTGCTCTGACTGCCAGTTGGGCCCAGCACAATCTTAGGGTCTATACCGTCGGCCAGCGCTACTGTGGACGATAGCCCAAGAAAGATCAGACCCAATAGCCAGCAGCGTAAGCTTTTCACAAGCGCACCCCCGCACACGAAGACCTCTTCAAAGCAACACGTAACCCAAGCAATCTAGCTGCCAAACTACGTCAAGTTGTTGGAAAATATAGCCTTTGTTTGCCATAGTTTATCCACCGCAGATTCAGATTCGAGGTTTAGAGTGCGCAATTTATCTTCCTATTATGCGCACCGATCTTCAATTTATGTCCCTGATCGGGCAGCGGCAATTTTAGGTGGCTACGACCGGAGGTGGTGGCTCAGGTTGAATTCCTGGAATGGACCGAGCAGATTGGTTGCGACATTCGAAGTTTGTCGGACTTCGCGAGGACAGGAATCCTCGAAGCGTTGTCAAAGAGCACACTGGCGGCCGATGAAGCGGCCAATATCCTGGGCTCACATGCCTGGCCAGTCGCCGCACCGGACATCTGACCAGCACATTCCAGGCATCAGTTCGGCACCCCAAAGCCACGAACTGGCGAGGGTGGGCGCTATACATTCTTCTGTGAACCATCCTCCGATCCTTCTTGCTCCTATTCTTGAACGCGACACAGCATAAATTCATAGACATTCACACAACAAGGGCGCCGCTTTCCCGAGCTTCGCCTCGTGGGAATCGACTCCCGCAGTCGGCGGTCCCCGCCGTAACGGGCGACACAACGACGAAACTCGCGATCGGGAAGGAAGCTGATCAACTGTGAAAATACGGTTCGGCCAGAGTTCATGCGGCATTGCTCACCAAGGCTTGAGCCGCCTCTTCTATGACGATGGCAAATCCACGCGCGTCTTGCCGAGCGGCGCGAGCGTATCGACGAACACGTTTGACTATTTGGGCGTGCTGCCTCTGTTGGGCCGCACGATCTCGGAGCAAGACGGCCGCCCCGATGCTCCGCCCGTATTTGTAATGAACTACCGGCTTTGGCAGCGAGAATTCGGCGGCGATCCGAAGATTCTTGGGAGAAGTTTTATCTTGCGCGGTACTCCAAGGACCCTTGTCGGGATCATGCCCACGCGATTCAACGCCTTTGGTGCGAGCCTTTGGGTGCCCATGAGGGCGGACGAGGCTGGAGGCAATCTCATCGGGCGTCTCAAACCTGGCGTCAGCGTGCAGGCTGCCAGGGCCGAACTCGACGCGATTGCGCACCGCCTGCAGAAGGCAAACCCGCGCGGAACATTTCCTGAAACTTTTAGAGTTGAAGCCCAGACGCTGCTGGATGGCTTGATCGGCAGTTTTAAGAACACACTCTATGCGTTGCTTACTGCCGTTTTGCTGCTGCTGCTGCTGATCGCATGCAGCAACGTGGCCAATCTTTTGCTCGCACGCGCGACCGCCCGCGAACGCGAAATCGCCATGCGCGTCACACTGGGCGCGACGCGCGGCCGCCTGATCCGCCAACTCCTTGTGGAAAGCTTCGTGCTTGCGTCAGCGGCCTCGGCCGTTGGCTGTGGGCTGGCGTATTTCGGGCTGAAGGCCGTCATCACACTGATTCCGGCGGGCACACTTCCTGAAGAAACAGTTATTCGCATGAATGCTCCGGTCTTTTTACTGACGCTGAGCGTCACCTTTCTAAGTACAATCCT
>QHZB01000154.1 GCA_003224525.1 Acidobacteriota bacterium
AGGGGTCGAGAGACAGTCGCAAAAAATGAAAAAGTGCAGCGAGACTGCCGCATTTGAAATTTCGCAGGAATACCTAACACTTATTTTAGGAAAGAGACAACGAAGATCAAGTGCGATTTTCTAGCCGGCTTGCTTATGGTAAGGCAGGTTGCACGTCGGTTTGGCGGAAGTCTTCGCCTTTGAAAAGGAGCGGTTCGCCGGTGGCCTTGGCGAGGGCGTAAGAAAAGCAATCGCCGAAGTTGAGTCCGGCAGGATGGCGTCCTTTGCCGAAGTCGGAGTAGCCCTGACGCGCGAGAAGGGCGTGCTCTTCGGTGACAGGATCAACCGAAACTCTCGAGTTGCGAAAAAAAGAGTCGCATTGGCGCACACCGAGATCGCCGCCGCGACTCTCTGCGACGATTGAGACTTCGAGGAGCGAGGCTGCGGAGATGCGACAGGAAGGCGCGGTGGCAATGGCATCGACAAAGGCCTCATTTCCAGTCTCGCCGAAGACGATGGTTAGGATCGCGGACGTGTCTAAGATCATTTTGGAAGACCCTTTTCGTCGTAGAGAAGTTCCGCGTGGTCAATATAAGGGCCCTTAAAGACCTCCGCGCCGCGTTTAGCAATGGCCATGAGGGCAGCGCGCGTCGTGTCGCGTTGGCGGCGACGGCGGACAGCTTCGAGGCGCTCGCGAATGGCCTGAATCACGGCGGAGGTCATGGATTCGCCAGTTTCGCGGGCCAACTCCTGAGCGAGCTTGTGGGCCTCGGGGTCTTTGATGTTAAGACTCATGTATCCACCATACTAGATTTCTGTCTACCTGTCTACCGCAAACTTCTGACTAATGCGGAATCTCGAAATTGACGGAATAAGAGAGCAAGGTGATCGGTGACTCGTGACTGGTCCAAGCCCTACCAAGCAGCTCGTATCGGTGACCGCAGAATGACTCATTTGCCCTCGTTCAGCTCATGGGCAGGCGCGGCCAGTTCAGAAATTCGTCGAGGCTGCCGGCGATGGTCTTTCCGTGTGAGCCGCCCTCATCGTAGTCAAGGAAGATCACGGGGGAATCCTTGGCCCTCGGTTCGGAGGCGGCTAGCCAATACCAGGATCCGCGACCGGTAGTTGCAAAGCAAAACCCGGGACCCAACTCCTCCTCGTAGGGCAACTCGTTGAGAGCCTCGGTGTCCAGGGGCTCGAAGCAATAAACCGGCCAGTGCTTCAGCCACCAACCTTTCTTGCCGGGCGTCTCAAGTTGGAAGCCGGCTGATTGGATGGCGGATTTGTCCTGGTACAACTGCAGAAGTCTTTCGGGGAGCAGTTTGCCCAATTCGCGTTCGACGGCGTCGGGTTGGGGATTCAGAAGCCGGTGCAGGTACGCTTCGTATGTGGCCCTCATTTCATCGGGGTTTGGGCGGGAACGGAATCTTGCAAAAGTTCTGCGTATCCCCGTTGCGAAGACGAGCAGCGCGGCGGCAACGACGAGGGGGCCGAACACGAAGAGAAGAAGCTTGTCCACGAATTGATGATACCGCAGAGGGGGGTGTGCAAGGAGCGATGGAGCGAAGCGTCAGGGTGTTGAGGTTGGCGCCGCCTGAAGGCTGTGCTAGGCCTGCGCGTGCCCCATAAGTTTTTCGGGTTGAGGCGGACAAGAGTGTGGGCTGCGGCCAAAGTCATGTCATAGATCACGTGGGAATAACTTTCCTCGGACATGCCTGCGGAAGAGGGGCCGGCGCAGAAAAAACAAGCGTCGTAACCGGCGAGATGAGATTCGCTTGAGCAGTAGTCGAAAAAGTCTTTGTGGACGAGTGCCGTGAGTCTTGCGTGTTGCTGGGCGGTGGGGCTGCGAACGACGGAAAGAATTTGTTCGATGGTTGGGTCTAGGAGACATTCGCGCAGGACCCTTGGACGACCATGCCGGTGGGAAAAAGGAAATAGACCAGGCCTTGAAGGAGTTCGGATCAGTGCTGTCCCAAGAAAGTCCGAGCAGTCCACCGTAACTGCTTGATTGAACGGAAGTAAGGGGTCTCCGTGAGTTTTTTCGATTTCAATTGAAAGGGTGGGGACAGCGCAGTCGGTGATTGCGCGGTTGGAAGACACTGAATATGCGGGGCATTCGTTGACGATGCTCGAGCGGATTGCGGCGGCGTGCGGTGTGGGGCTTAGGCTGTACGCGGAAAAGAAGCCGAATTTTGAGCGCGAGGTGGCGCTGGTGTGATCAAAGGCTAAGAGGAGGCACCAGGACACTCCAACAGGATTCTTAGAAAGCTAAAGATTTCGCCCGGCGGACCAGCCCACGGAATCGGCCCGGTGGTATGATCAGGCTTTTCGATCCTCAGCGCATTCTTCAGTTAAATATTGATTGAGCCTCGCTTACAGCACGCAATCTCAGGAAATTCTTTTTCGATAAGCGCAATTCGGAAATCCAGCGGTCTAGTGGCCGCCCTAAGCCCTGGACTACAACTCCGTTGATGACGAATTTCGCCATTGGTTCACCTTCCGGATTGAGCCGGCGTACTCCGAAATCTACATTACATGAGCTAGAGAAAGGGGCGAGTTCGAGGGAGTAGTGGCCGCAGGCGAGTTCTAGGGTGCGGGGATCGGCGCCGTGGCGGCGGAGAGAGTCGAGCATCTGGCGGGTGAGTTCGGGGAGCATGGTGGGATCGTACTTGCCGTAGACCATGAAGGTGTTGCGGCCGGCGCCCATGCCGCGCTCGACGTAGGGCAGGGGGCTGATGGGGGACCAGTATTCGCGAAGCTCGTCGAGGGTGACGTGGTTGCGAAGGCTTTCCCAGACGTGGTTTGTGGTCATGCCCTGGCTGATGACGTCGGCGTAGTAGGTGGATACGTGGAAGAAGCCGCCGGCGCGAACGCGTTCGTCGTGAACGAGGGTGATGTAGCCGACCGAGGAGCCGATGCTGGTGCCGAGGATGCCGAGCTTGGTGTAGCCCTGCTGCTCGAGCCAGTGGAGGCAGCGGCGCGCGTCCTGGACGGCTTGGCGATTGGCCTGGAGGGTGAGGCCGATGTTGGGTCCGCAGATCTGGTCGGCGCGTTCGTGGCGCTTGGCCATGCGGCGGTCGTGGTAGGGCATGCTCATTTTGAGGACGGTGATACCCAAGCGCTGAATCCAGTGGCAAAGGCCGTTCTGGCCGTGCCATTTGGCGTTCCAGTTGGGGAGGAGGAGGACGGCGGGGCCGGGGCCAGCTTTTCTGGGGGGAAAGAGTTGGGCGTGGACGGTGTTGTTTTCCGGCCAGGGAGATTCGATGGAACTCAAGAAGGTGAGGACGTTTTCGCGGTCGAGGCGGTAATCGGCAGCGGGAAAGGCAGCGTACCATTCCCTGCTCGATTCGATGGCTTTGCGGGCGTATTCGCGGACGAATGCGCCGGGATTGGGGTCATCGGATGAGCCGCCGATGTGCTCAAGTCCCCAATGGAAAGGTTGGACGCGGCGATTGTCGTCGGTGGTCCAGCGGCGGTGCTCGTAGCGGCGGATTTTGCGTTCGAACCAGCGCATAAAGGCAATCGTCAGTTGTTAGTTTACAGTTGTTAGCACCAGAAGCAAAAATGGTTGGCGCGGGGTAATTGCAGAGAAAAGAATTTACGCAGAGAACGCTGGGTGCACGGGGAACACAGAGAACAAAGTGTCGAGCCGAATCCGCTCATTGACCACGGGACACGGGGACGCATAAAGAGGCTGAAGCGGTGAGCGCTGCGAGCGGAGAAGAGTGGCGATGTGGATGAAGAAAGCGTTAGGGATGAGGCACGGGAGGAAGGGCGATTGATTGAGGCAGTGGGATGAGTGTGGCAGATTGAGAAGAGCGGCCGCGGAGTGGCCGGGCAAACCGTGGTCATCATCACCGTCTTGTTTTTTCTATTTGGGATCATCGTGGGGAGCTTCCTGAATGTCTGCATCACGCGGATTCCGGAGGACATCTCCATTGTTTCGCCGGGGTCGCGCTGCCCGCGTTGCATGACGCCCATTAAACCGTATGACAACGTGCCGGTATTTGCGTGGTTGTGGCTGCGCGGGAAGTGCCGGGCGTGCGGGTCGGCGATTTCGCCGATGTACCCGCTTATCGAGCTGGCGACGGGACTGCTGTTTGTGGCAGCGTTTCTGGAGTTCGGCGTCACGCAGACGACGGTGAAATGGCTGTTTTTTACGTGCTTGATTCTGATTCTGACGGTGACGGATTTGCGTGTGAGGCTGCTGCCGGACGTTGTCAACCGGCCGGGCTTTGCGGCGGGACTGCTGTTCTCGGCGTTTGTGCCGCCGGACCACGGACTCGCGGGTTTTCTCATGTGGCGCTTCCTGCAATTGCGAATGCCGGGATTCGCGGCTGGAATCCTGGACGGAATCCTTGGCGCGGCATTCGGAAGCTTTTTGTTGTGGGGCCTGGCAGCGGGTTACAAAGCGGTGCGCGGCCACGAGGGCATGGGCATGGGCGACGTGAAAATGATGGCCATGATTGGGGCGTTTCTCGGATTACGCGGGACCTTCCTGACGCTTCTGGTAGGGAGCTTTCTGGGAAGCGTGATCGGGATTGGCGTGATCCTAGCCTTGTACCTCGGGGGTTGGAGGAGCGAAGTGGCAAAGCGCGCGAGCCGCCTGGGATTGGGGACGGAGCGGCATTTGCGATGGACGATTGCGAGGCGATACCAGTTGCCGCTGGGCACGTTTCTGGGGATTGGGGCGCTGGCGATCGTGTATGGTGGACCGGTGATTGCGGGTTATTGGCCTAGCCTTCGAGGGATCGTCCCTTAGTCGCGCGATTCCAGAATCGTGGGCAGAAAAGGAAAGAGATTTAACAGAGAGGACAGAGGGTCACGGCGGAAGAGAGGAAGGAGCCGGAAGACAGCAACGATGTTGGCAACGCTTCAAGCTGGAAATAACACGCAGCACCTTTGGATGATTGCCGCGGGACTGGGGGTTGGGTTCCTGGTGGTCACGGGGCTGGTGGTGTATCTGATGCGGAAGTTTTTTCAGAGCACGCGTGAAGAGCAGAAAAAGGAATTCAAAACGAGCGCGCCACGCACAGAGAATCCTTCGGCGTTCATGGCGGCGTCGATGCAGGGCGTGATTCAGAAGCTGCGCGAACAAGAAAAGGAACTGGAACGGCTACACCGCATCGAAAAGGAGCGCGCGGAACAGACGGAGCGGCTGAGCGAAGAAGTGACCAGGAACATGCCGGCGGGGCTGTTGGTAGTGAATGCCACGGGCATTATCTCCAGTTCGAATCCGGCGGCGGAGCAGGTACTGGGAATTCGCGGACTCGGATTCCGGCGCTATAGCGAGGCGTTGGGAGCATCGTCGGAGATGACCAAGCTGATTGCCGAGTGCCTTTCGAGCGGGAGAATTTTCCGGCGCGAAGTGGTGGAGCATATCCCGCCCGCAGGGGATACGCGGCGCCTGGGTGTGACGATTTCGCCGATCCGGCGCGGTGAGGGAAAGATCAGCGGGGCGATCTGCCTGCTGACGGATTTGACGGAGCTTGCCGCGCTACAGCAACGGATGCAACTGAAGGAAAACCTGGCGGCGCTGGGGGAGTTGTCCGCGGGAATCGCGCACGAGTTCAAGAATGCGCTGGCGACGATCTCGGGTTACGCGCAGATGATCCGGTCGGAGTCTTCCGAGGCAGAGGCTTTGGACTACGCCGAACGCATCCTGGAGCAGACGCGGAACATCACGCACGTGGTGACAGAGTTCTTGAAGTATGCGCGGCCGCTGGAAATCCCCGATGAGAGAGTGGCCCTACAAACAGTAGTCGAGCGGGTGGTTTCGCAAGTGGGAGAGGCCCTGCCGCAAGTGAAGATTCGATGTGAAGGGAGATTCGGAGATGCGGGTGGAGACGAAGGGCTGCTGAGGCAAGCGCTGCTGAATTTGGCGCGGAACGCGGCGGAAGCGTGCGCGCTGGCGGCGGGCGGAGGGCGCGTGGTTGTTCGCGGAGACATCATTGACGGAGAAGAGACGGGATTCCAGCGGATCAGCGTTACGGATAACGGCCCTGGGATTCCGCTGGACGCATTCTCGAAGCTGTTCCGGCCATTTTTTACGACGAAAGCCAAGGGGACGGGGCTCGGTCTGGCCGTGGTGCAGAAGATCATCGTGCAACACGGCGGGCAAGTGGAGGTGCGGAACCGGACCGAAGGAGGAGCGGAGTTTATAGTTACGTTACCCTTGCCGCGCCGCGTGCCGGAAGCGGTAGAATCAAAGCAGGCTAGCATCTGAGAGAGTCCCGAGGTCTTCCAGTTGCTACGGGAAAGTAGGACCATATGCGAGTGAGATTGTGGATCAAAGCTTCCATGATTGTTGCGATTGTTGCGGCTCTGTGCATGGCGTGGCTTTCGGCAGCAGCGCGGCAGCAGGATTCTTCCCAGCAACGGACGGGCGATCCTGTGGCGGATGCCGCAAGGAAGGCACGCGAAAAGAAGAAGGACGCGCCGAAGCCTAAGAAGATTTATACGGACGACGATGTGAAGAAGAGCGCGCCGGAGCCGGCTCCGGGGGTTGCCGGTGGCACGGTGGACGCGACGGCGGTGCAAGCGGCGGGAGGCCCCGCCAAAACCGGAGACGCGACCAAGACCGAGGATCCGAATGGCCAGGCGGCGTGGAGGCGGCGGTTTCAGGCCCAACGCGACAAGATTGCGAAGCTCATGAAGGAACTCGATATTTTGGGACGCGAGTTGGAAAAGGCCCAAATGGAATATTACCCTGACCCGCAGAAGGCCATGACGCAACAGAATTCGCGGGCCGAGATCAACGCCATTAATGCAAAAATTGACGCCAAGAAGAAGGAAGTGGCTGAACTGCAGCAGGGGCTGGATGATATGGAAGAGCAATTGAGAAAGTCAGGCGGTGATCCGGGGTGGGCACGCTGAGGAAGTTATCAGTTTTCAGTTGCAAGTGCTCAGTGTCAGGAAAAACGTTTTTGGCCGCCGCGATCTCGAACTTCAACACCGAGCGAATCGGGAGAGCGCTTACCTTCCGAGATCGGAGAAGCAAGCCACTCGATCAGTTAGAATCCTTGGGAGCCGGTCTGCGAGCAAGGAATCCTTCACCTGAACTACAGACCCCTTTCAATTCATCTGATAAGCCTCGACAGATGGTTCAGTAGCCGTTCGTTGCTGCTTCCCTTCTCTGCACACGTATCTCTGGTTGGCCCCTGACGGCAGCAGGATTCGTGGTAGAAACGAAAGAGATGGAACCTCTCCTCCTCGTAGAAGACAAGACCGAACTGCGCACCATGCTGCGCAAGGCACTGGAGCGTGCGGGCTACGCGGTGGACGAAGCGCCGGACGGCGCCGCGGCGATTCAGAAAGTGCGGGCGCGAAGATACCTGATGGTGATCACGGATTTGAAGATGCCGGGGGCTTCGGGGCTGGACGTCCTGCGCGAGACCAAGCAGGCGGATGCAGCGATACCGGTGCTGCTGCTGACGGCGTATGGATCCGTGGAAGAAGCCGTAGCCGCGATGAAGGAAGGCGCGTTTGATTTTCTGCAAAAGCCGGTGGACCTGGAGCATTTGAAGCTGCTGGTGCAACGAGCGGCGCGGCAGCAGGAATTACTGCGGGAAAATCTGCTGCTGCGTGAAGAATACTCCACGCGTTATGGATTTCCGCGGATCGTGGGGGAACATGCCGCGATCCGGGAAGTGAGCCAGCAAATCCAGAAGGTGGCGGCGACAGATTCGACGTGCCTGCTGCTGGGAGAAAGCGGAACGGGAAAGGAGCTGTTCGCGCTGGCCATCCATCACTTGTCGCCGAGGCGGGAGCAGCCGTTTGTGGCGCTGAACTGCGCGGCCATTCCGGAGGGGCTGGTGGAGAACGAACTCTTCGGGCACGAACGAGGAGCATTCACCGGGGCCGGGGCGCGCAAGGTCGGAAAGATGGACTTGGCGCATCGCGGAACGCTTTTTCTGGATGAAATTGGCGAGTTGCCGCTGGGGATCCAGGCAAAGCTGCTGCGCGTTCTGGAAGAGAGACGATTTGAAAGAGTAGGCGGGACGCAATCGATCGATGTGGACGTTCGAATCGTGGTGGCCACGAATCGCGATCTGCAGAAACTGGCAGAAGAAAAATTATTTCGCGAAGACTTGTATTTTCGAATTTCGACGGTTCCCATGACAATTCCGCCCTTGCGCGAGCGCGGGAACGACGTCCTGCTGCTGGCGGACCACTTCCTGGAAAAATTCAGCCGCGAATTTGGAAAGCCCGGATTGGAATTATCGGCCGAGGCGCGCGACCGGCTGCTGCACTACCGATGGCGAGGAAATGTGCGCGAACTGCAAAATACGCTGGAGCGCGCGGTGATCCTGGCGGACGGGTTGAGCATTCGCGCCGAGGGCTTGCAACTGCCTGTCTCGAAGCCGGATCCAGAACATCTGCCGGGGGGCATGCTTGCGGAGAATTTCAATTGGGAAGGCTCGCTGGAGGAAGTCACAGGCCGCGCCGTGAGTCACGTGGAAAAAGCTTTGCTGGAAAACACGATGCGCGAGTGCAAGTGGAACAAGACGCGGGCGGCGGAAAAGCTGGGTGTGTCACCGAAGACGCTGCTTGCGAAGCTGCGGAGTGCTGGGCTGGAAGAGTGATTGGTGACTGGTGGGAAGAAGTTGAAAGTTGAAAATTTAAAGTAAGAGAGAAACATGGCCCCGTGGCCGGCCCGCATGACCTTCGGCCTTGGGCCTCGTTCCGTCAAGAAGACTTGGACAAATCGGCAGGACGGATGGCCGTGTGGAGGGCCACGGCGCCGAGCGTCCAGGCGCGATAATCCACGGACTGGTATCCGGCGGCGCTCATGAGCGCGGCGAGTTCAGGCGGGCGGAAGAATCGGGCAACAGATTTTGGCAGATAGGTATAGGCGGATCGATCGCCAGAAATAAGCCCGCCAATCCTCGGCAGGACTTTGGAAAAATACCAGCGATAGAAACCGCCCAACAAGCCGTCGGGCGGCTCGGTAAATTCCAGGATGGCGATGGCGCCGCCGGGCTTGAGCACGCGCTGAATCTCCCGCAGGCCGGCTTCGTAGTTGGCAAGATTGCGAAAGCCGAAGGCGCTGGTCACCAAGTCGAAAGAAGCGCCGGCGAACGGAAGCCGGAGTGCATCGGCTTCGAAAAAAGGCATTGGTGTTGCAACGGTTTGGTTCGATGGCTGCGCCAGGGCGGCGCTTTTCTCTCTTGCGCGGACGAGCATGGTATGGGCGAAATCGGCGCCGACGATGCGGGCTTTTCCGGCGCGCGAGAGAGCGAAAGCGAGGTCACCGGTTCCGCAGCAGAGATCAAGGACAACAGCATCGGGCCGATTGAGAATGGAATGCAGAAGTCTGGCGGTGCGGGTGCGCCAGAGCCGATCGAGCTGCAACGACAGGAGATGGTTGAGCAGATCGTAGCGCGGGGCGATCTGTGTAAACATTTCGCGGACTTTTTTCGCAGCGTCCGCCTCGGTAACGGCGCCTTCGGGCCGGGTTCCCTTGACCGGTGCGGCAGCCTCAGCCATGGCGCCTTAGCGAAAGCTTGTTACTCGCAGTCATGAGGCGCGGCGTGAAATGGAGGACGCGTTCCACGACCTGAAGAGGAACGGTGTTGTACGATCGTGCTTCGCCGATGCGGGGCGAGAGAACGAAGCGTAGGACTCCGCTGCGCGTTTTCTTGTCGGAGCGCATGGCGCGGAGCAAAGCCGTTGCCGGAACGCCCGGCCAGGGCGG
>QHZB01000226.1 GCA_003224525.1 Acidobacteriota bacterium
ATTGCGGCAGCAGCGATGGCTGCGGGGCTGAACGTGACCCTCTGTCCATACATGACCGAAACCTGCGCCGACGAGACTTGGCAACTCGATCACTTCCCGACCCGGCACGAGCGGGCTGCGTTGGGTGGCCAGATGGACCCGACGGTCCTAGAAAATGCGCTGGCTGTCCGGGCGAGATCAGAGGACGCCGGAGACTTCGATGTCGTTTGGGTGGATCCGCCGCCGCATTCCAATGCACAGCCCACCGTGTACCCCAAGATAACGGACCGCCGGGCCCACCCCGTGGATCCGGATTTGCCCGCCCTCATGCACCTCCACGCGTGTGAGTACAGCGCTACGGGCTATTTTGGAAACGAAGGCAGCGATATCGACCTCTACATCTACTGCGCGTTGCACGTAGCGATCCCGCCGTATGGCGAAGGCGCTCGTGCTGTGACCAGAACTGAGCCTTCTCGAGTGTCCTCATCAGCACGCCGGCGACCAGGACAGATGTGATGCGGACCGAGCGGTCTGACAGTCGTGCCCTGAGAGATGATGGCGCAGTTGCTCGTCTACACACTCATCAGGTAGAACCCGCATTCAGGCCTTGGCCGATAGGAGCTGTTGTGCTTCTTCAAGCGCGGCGATGGCCAGCTCGCGCGAAACGGTGGGGTATCCCGCTAGAAACTCTTCGAGGGTGTGTCCTCGTTCCAGTGAGTCGAACAAAAGCTGCACGGGCGTTCCACCTAAAATCTTGGGATTTTTAACGATCACGCTTTCCATACAATCTCCGTCCGTGATTCGTGAACACATTTCAAGCCAGTTTCGTGGTATGAGATGACATGGTAGGGCTGGGTAGGCTAGACTCTCGCGCGAGGGGGAAGCTCAAAACGGAAATCCTGGTCAAACAAGCGCAATGAGAACAACGATAAAGGAGAGCACGAAATGAGGAGTACTAGGATCGTGCCAGGGGTCATCGTGGTTGTTGCATTTCTTATTGGCTTATCAGTATCTCGGGCTCAGTCCAGCGCTGAGCAGGAACTACGGCGTGCGATCGAGAGTGGGCAGATGCAATCTGCCGACGATCTCATTTTTTGGAGCGGCGCATTTGATCATCCGATCATCGGTAAGGCCAATCTAGAGACTCAAGGAGCGGAAATAGCGAAAACGCGCAAGAACGAGAAGCGCGGTCCGGAAAAGATTGAGCGGCTTGTCGTCTCAACATCTGGCGATCTGGCGTATGATTACGGCGCCGCCCCCCTTGAGTTCGATGATGCCCAAACCGGAACGCATGTATCTTTCACGCCGACGCACCTGCGGGTTTGGAAACGAGAGAAGGGAGTCTGGAAACTCGCGGCCGCGTTCATGCGACCGAATCCGTCAAAGATTTGTACCGAGTAAAGCCACTTTCCCAGCACTTACGGGCTGGGTTAACGCCTGGCGCGCCAGCGGCGCTCGGCTCGGCATGACGACCGTTCGTGGGGTCGTCAGAGCGCCGAAGGTGCGGCACCTAACCAAAAACTAATTTCGAATCGAATTCAGGCCGTGTTTCTTTAATAAGGCGAGAAATTCCCCATCAAAGCTCATTTTTCTGTATCCAGCGCTTACGCGCTGGGCTAACCTCTGGCGCGCCTACGGCGAAGGAAGAATGCAGTCCGCGGTTAGAGGTTGCGGATCACACGCCATCCGAATCAGCGGCCATCGGTCACGGAACATGGATCACGATTCACTCGGATGGCAGAATACGCTTCGCTCTGCGGTACAGATTTTCCGTCTTAATTTAGCTGAGGCCAACGAACATTTCCGCCATACCGAGCAAGACCAACGCCACGCGAGCGGCCGTGCGCAAGGCCGCCTTGCTTCCCTTCGTGTTCGTGATGTACGCGTACGCGACGGGCGGGCCGTTTGGGCTCGAAGACATGGTGACGACGAGCGGACCGGGGCTGACGCTGCTCTATCACCTGTTTATTCCCTTGTTCTGGTGCATTCCGGTTTCGCTGGTGGCGGCGGAATTGACCACCGCGATTCCCGTCGAAGGCGGATTCTACCGCTGGGTGCGCGCGGCGTTTGGCGACTTTTGGGGATTTCAGGCCGGTTGGTGGAACTGGAGCGCTTCGTTCCTTCTGGGCGGCACGTACGCCGTTTTGACGGCAGACTATCTGACGTTTTTCTTCCCTGGGCTTGTCGGCTGGAAGCACTACGCGATTGCCGTCGTCGTGATTGCGCTGATCGGCTACATCAACGTGCGCGGCATCCAGATGGTCGGCGCGGTGGCGACGGTTCTGGAAATTTCCATCCTGCTGCCTATCGTGGCGCTGTGCGGGATCGCGGCAACGAAGTGGCACCACAATCCGTTTTCGCCGCTGGTGCCGCCGCATGTTCCGCCGTTTCAAGTCTTCGGCGTGGGGCTGGCGCTGGGTTTGTGGCTCTATTCCGGCTACGAGCAGGTGTCCAGCGTGGCCGAAGAAGTGCAAAACCCGCAGCGGAATTATCCGATCGCGCTGACCATCGTCGTGCCGCTGTCGATAGCGACGTATTTTCTGCCGACGATGTTTTCGCTCGCCGCGCTCGGCGACTGGCAGAAGTGGCATACCGGATATTTTTCCGACGCCGCGCGGCTGATCGGCGGGCCCTGGCTGGGATTTGCGATGACTATCGCAGCGATGATCACCAATCTTTCGCTGCTGAATGCGACTGTTCTGACCAGCACGCGCATGCCGTCCACGATGGCCGACGACGGCTATTTTCCCTCGGCGTTTTCGTCGCGCCACCCGCGCTATGGCACGCCATGGATCGCCATCATCGCGTCTTCGATCATTTACGCGCTGTTGGCGCAGAAGACGATGGTTCAGCTTCTGACCGTCTACGTGTGGTTGCGCATTGGCGTGACGGTTCTGACGGTGCTTTCGTCGTGGCGGCTGCGCAAGACGCAACCGGATTTGGCACGGCCATTCCGCATTCCCTGGGGCCGCGCGGGCCTGCTTTACGTCATCGTTGCGCCGCTGGTGATGAGCGTCGTGGCGCTGGTGGGCAGCGACCCGTTCGCGCGCAAGTGGGGGCCGTTTCCCGTGCTGCTCGGTCCGGTGATGTATTTTGTGCTTCGGAGAGGCAAGTTGGCGGCGTGAAGCTGTCTCTACCGCTTGATCGATCTCGCCGCGCAGGGGCGCAGCATGCTGCGCCCCTACAGGAGAGAAACAATCAGGAAAGGAAATCAAGAATCTTGTACCAAGCGCCGGCGAGAGGAAGCGCCCACGTGTTGCCGCTGCGCAGGCCAAATGGCGCGCCGCGAAACGGTATGCCGTCGAAGGGAATGTCGTTGGGATCGCCGCAGATCAGCCCAGCGAGCTTTGCGCCGAACCAGGTGGCCGCGGCGACGCCGTGGCCCGCAAAGCCCGCGGCGAAGTACATGCCGTCGATTTTTCCCGCGTGCGGCATGACGTCCAGCGTGAAATCGAGAGTGCCGCCCCAGACGAATTCGATTTTAATGTCGCGCAGTTGCGGGTACACATCGATCATGCCGCGACGCAGAATTTCCGCGCTCTTGCGGACGGTGCTTTCGGTTTCCGGAAAGAAGGCGGCGCGGCCGCCGAAAAGCATGCGATTGTCCGGCGTGACGCGGTAGTAGTACAGAAAGTGTTTCGAGTCGTAGATCATGCGGTTGCGCGGGCTGAGTTCGCGCGCCAGATCGCTGGGCAGAACTTCCGTGGCGATGATGTACGAGCCGATGGGAATGATTTTTTTGCGGAGCGCGGGAGTAGCATCGGTCGTGTACGCGCCGCTGGCGAGAATCACTTCGCGCGCGGTGATGGCGCCCCTTGAAGTATGCGCGCGGAATTTGCGCGCATTGTTGTTCTTCTCTAGCTCGATAGATGTGACGCGCGTGCGCTCGAACAGGCAAGCGCCGGCGCGCTGCGCGGCATGCGCGAGGCCAGCGACGTACCGCGCGGGATTCAGGCCCGCGCTGGTTTCGTCCACCATGCCACCCAAATAGATTTCGGAACCGATTTCACGGCGCAGCTCGCTTTTCGGGATGATGCGCAATTCATGATTGAATTCGCGCTTGACGAGCGCAGCGGATCCTTCATAGCCATCGAAGTGCGCCTGCTTGCACGCCACTTCCAGGTGGCCACAGCGCGAGAAGTTGCAGTCGATGTTCTCCTCGCGCACGATCTGCTCGACGCAGTCGATGGTATCGAGCGAAGCAGCATACATTTTGCGAACGGTTTCGCGGCCGTAGCGCTTGATCAACGTGGGCACAGGCAATTTCATGCCGGTGAGGACCATGCCGCCGTTCCGCGAGCTGGCGCCCCAGCCAAAAGTTTCGGCTTCCAGCACGGCGACACGGACGCCGCGTTTCGCGAGCGTGCGCGCAGCGGAGAGTCCGCAGAATCCCGCGCCAACAACGGCGACATCGATGCTGTTCGGCAAATCGCGCGCCGGTTGCGCCGGCGGCGTGGTCACCGTCTCGAGCCAGTAGTTTTTTTCTTTTGTCGGCATGAAGAGCGGCAAGAAGCGCAGGGAATCTTAGCATCACCCGGCCCTCTCCGGAGAAATACACACAAAGAAGCAGCGTAGGCAAAGGAAAAAAAGAGCGAAAAAATGGACAACGGAAAGCAGCCATTCTTGCTTGGACGTTGAGAAATAGAAAAGACGGCAGAGCGTGACCTGACTCCGCCGTCTTATTTCTCTCCATGCTCTTGCTTTTCCCGAAAAAGAAAATACCGGAGAGGCTACTCTTCGTCGCCGTCGAGGCCATCCGTAGGAGTGAGCTTGCCGAACAAACCGTCCTGTTCATTGTTGATACCGGCGGTGAAGAACAAGGTGTTCGCAGGGCCGGCTCCCCCATCGTTCCCGAACGTGAGCGACCACAAACCGTCAATGGTCACGATGGAATCATCGGGATTCTTCAGGAAGCCGATGAATTTGTAAGTGAATCCGTTAAAGGCGGCGACCCAACCACTGCCGAAGTTGCCGACGAGAATGGCGTTGCTGAATTCGCCGAAATCGCGCGTGGTCCAAACAACTCCCCAGGGCGCATTGAACCAAGTACCATGCTGAAGACCGCCGATGTGCTTTCCGGTGGGCGTATAGATTTCGACGAAACCCAGACCGTCGCCCGCCACATCATCGTGTTTGGTGGCGTCCTGCTTGGCATAAGTGACAAAGAGCATGCCGCCGATGTTTTGGATGTTGAAAGGCGCAAAACCGCGAGGAATTTTCTCGGCATTGAAGGCCTCTTCGCCGAGGCGCACGCGTTTAAAATTCGTGTCGTAGACCTCGACTCTTGCGGAACGGAAATTCGTTACATAG
Organism: Acidobacteriota bacterium; assembly: GCA_003224525.1. GTDB lineage: Bacteria > Acidobacteriota > Terriglobia > Acidiferrales > UBA7541 > Acidiferrum. The sequence goes on from QHZB01000226.1 coordinate 5,290, forward strand.
AGAAATTTGTTGCCATTGATTTCGCCGGAGGTTGCGCCTTTGTAGACCGCACTATCGGCGCTGCCGTTATTCGAATTGTCGACGACGAGCACGGCATTCGGTCCGCCGTTCCAGCCGGAGATGGTTCCATCTTCGGTGGCAAAGATGAAGTGGGAGGATTTGCCGGGAGCAACCAGAAAATCCGTGGGGCTGCCATTGAAAACGACGCCTGTGGGAGTCGCTTGCGTTCCCGCCGGCGAGCCATTCGGAGGCGGAACCGTCACGACCAGGGGAACAATGTTGCCTGTGCCACCATAGAGAGTAGAGGTACCGGAGTTGTTGTTCGCAACCCACCAAGGGCTACCGGAGGAGCGCGTAAGACCCCAAGGATTCTTCAGGTTAGGGTCGAACGTCGGGGCCATTGTGGCGATGTTGGAGACGAGGTTCGTTTGTTTGTAATGTTGCGCTGGTGTGACAGAAGGGAGCAAGAAAAGCGAAAAGACAAATACTGTCGGGAACTTCCAGTACTTCTTATTGAACTTCATTGGAGAATCCTTCCAAAGCGAGATTTTCGACGCGAAACACGTCCCACGCGTTCACAGACAAACTTCTGCTGGTTGGACTCAGGTTGGTTTGATGCAAGCTGCCTACCAATTTACACAATATATATCATGCCTCATTCGAATTGAGAACAAGCGACTTGGGGCGGGAAGTGCGGCTGAGGAAGAGCCCGGTTTCCAAAAATTGAATCCAGAAGACTAGAAGGATACGGAAGTCTGGAGATTCTGATTCCAAGGCGCCGGGGAACGTACACGAAAAACTGATTTCCAGCGGCCTCCCCGGCTAGGCTCGCCGAAGAACGATGAGACTGATCTCGGGAGGTACGCCTAGGCGTATTGGGGCGCCGACCGTTCCCAGGCCACGATTCACGTACATATGGGCCATGGGAGACGATGGCGAGGCGAGGAGCGCGGAGCTAAAAGCCCGGGCGGCGGAAGCGTTCGAAGCAGCACGTTCATTGGGAGCAGGCGCAAAAAGCGGACGCTGGTAGAGGCCGGCGATGTAGTCGGTGATGAAGCGTGCGGGACTTAGGCGATGGTCGAGGATTTCGACCTGGATCTGTCCTCCATGGGTGTGACCGGCAAGGGAAAGCTCGATACCGAGTTCGGCGGCGCGATTGAAGGTGTTGGGATTGTGCGAGAGGAGAATGTTGGGCATATCGCGGCGGACGAGGGGCGCGACGCCGGCAAGGGTCTGCTGCCGCTGGCCGCGGGGAGTGCGTTCGCGCTGGTAATCGACGCCGAGGAGATTGAAGGAGGCGCCCTTGAAAGTAATCTGAGCGTTTTCGTGGCGAAGGAGTTTCATGCCGGCCTGCGCGTAGAGATAAGCCGCCTCGTCTTCCGCGCGCGCATAGATTTCGTGATTGCCGTTGCAACCCCAGATCCCCAACGGAGCGTGGAGACGGCGAATCTCGTCGACACAATCGGCGATCGAATCGCCGCTCCCGGTGATGAGATCACCGGTGACAACGGCGAGATCGGCGCCGAGATTATTGGCCATGTCCACGGCGCGGCGCACCTGCGTGCGGGACATGTAGCTGCTGAGGTGAATGTCGCTGATTTGCACGATGCGCATGCCGTCGAGAGCGGACGGTAAGTTGGGCAAGGGAATCTCGACGCGGCGGACCTGGTAGTTCAGGCGCTCCGCAGCGAAACCGTACATAGCGCCGAGGAACGGAGCGGCGCCGGCGGCAGCAGTGGCAGCGCGGAAAAAGTAGCGGCGGCCCGGGTCAGCGACGGTTTCCGCATGAGCGGGGTTCGACGGCGCGGTAGATTGCCGGGTGACGGTTTTTTTGGCGATTGCGGCGCGCAGCCATCGCCAGAGGCGTTCCAGCCCGTGAACGGTCTTGACCGCGAGATAGGCGAAGATCGCGCAGAAAAACCAGAGGCCGGTCACAACCGTCATGATTGAGCTTTGGCGGGTGAAGGCTCCGCGACCAAAGACCAGACCTTGGGCCATGGTAACGACTACCAGCAGAAGAAGAGCAATGTAGGTCAGCCGGACGCCAACTCGGAGCAGTCCCCGACCCCAATGCGATGTGACGCGCCAGAGGGCGCGGTACCAGAATCGCTGCGAGAGATGTAGCAGAATCAGGATACCTAAAGCGATGGCAATGCGCAGCAGCAGAAAGCCCCAGTTCACGGTGATGGCGCCCCCGAGTCTTAAATACAAGTTTAGCACGCGGGGCTTGGAAATTTGCATGACGGCGGCGATTTTACTCCGTAAGATGAACTCCCGCGGGGGGCCGGGTACCGCAGACCAAGCAAACGCCGGTTGGGGGGAAACGCCTGGGAGAGTGGTGCGTCTGAAGGAGAGACCGCCCCGACCGGGTTGGGGGGCGTAACGGAGGAAAGAAAACATGAAGACGCTTAAGTGGGGGGCAGGATTAGCATTGGCCATGGTGTTGGCGGCGCTACCGGTACTGGCACAGGATGCGGCAAAGAAGGAACCGCCTAAGCCGCCGCAAAGTCCTTCGGCGGAGGTGCTGGAGCAGTGGAACGAAATCGGCAGGAAACTGGTGGCGATTGCAGAAGACTTGCCGGAAGACAAGTACGACTACAAACCAAACCCTGATTCGCGGACGTTCCAGGGAGTGCTGCTGCACGTTTCAGCGTCCATGTACTACTTCACGGACCCGGCGCAGAACAAGAAGCCGCGCTATACGGATGATCCGAAGCCTGCGGACCTGAAAATCAGCAGCAAAGCGGACGTGGTGGCGTTTGTGAAGCAGTGCGTGAAGGACGGCGCCGACGTGATCAAGGCCAAAGGTGACAAGGGAATGAACGAGGCCGTGAACGCTGGCGGACCACGGCTCAACCGAGTGGGCGATTTGGCTTACGGGTTGATTGAGCATTCCGGGGAGCACTACGGAAATTTGGTGGTGTATTACCGGATCAACGGGATGGTGCCGCCGGAGTCGAGGCCAAAGAAGTAGCTGCGTAGTTTATCCAACTGGACACGAAACAGCCGGGACGGAACATGAAAGTGATTCCCCCGGCTTTTCGTTTGTGGAGGCATAACGATGAGAAGCTCTGCTCTTTTTCTCGCAACGGTCGTCTGGGCATCGATCGTCGCGGGCTGCGCGCCCGAAAACTCCTTGTTCCCCATCTATACGAAGGAAGAGTCACTATTTAACGAGCGACTGATCGGTGTGTGGCGCATGCAGGAATCTCCTACAGAAACGAAGCCTGAAGATGGCTATTTGATTTTCAGCGAGGGCAAAGAAAAAAACACCTATCTGGTGCGCGGTGTGGATAGCAAAAAACCATCGGGGGGGATTTTCCTGATCGGGAGGCTGGTGAGACTGGATACATTCATAGACTTCAGCTCGCCAGAAGATTTGGACGAGACAACGGTGCGCGACTTAATCTATCCGTATATCCCGAGCCATATCTTCGGACGAATCCGATTTGAGAAGAATTATGTGCGGCTCGATCTCCTGGACAATGATTGGGTCGATAAGCAAATCAAAGTGGGTAAGCTGGGCCCGGCGCATCTAGATACGCCAAACGGGCAGGTGATTGTGGCACCGACCGAAGAGTCGAGAAAGTTTACACTCGAACACGTCAATGATGAAAAAGCATTTTCATTTACCGAACATTTGGTCAAAGAGCAGTAGCGAAAAAACACTTCTGAAAACTGCGCGATGGAGCTTGCCGACGAGTCAGCTGGCGAACCAAACCCTATACAGGTGCGGACTTTTTGTAATGATTTAGGAAGTAGCGGCACCGGCGACGCCGTTTTCGAGGAGGGCAATCAGCTGCGCGGGATCGCTGGTGGGAGGGAGGCATGTCTGGCCGGAGCAGACGACGGCGAGAGGTTTGCCGGCGGGGAGATGAGGGAGAGTTTCCTTGAGAGCCCCGGCGAGATGGAGTTGCGGGGTTTCGGGGGTCACGCGCAGAACGGATTTGCCGAGATGGAATACGCGGTGTGCGGCGGCTTCGAGGGCTTGCGCGGTGGGATCATCCGAATGGCCGGTGATGACGACTTGCACAGGATGATTCGCGAAAAGCGTGGCGGCTAGGCCGTAGGTGGCGGCGAAGAGGCCGTACTGCGGGGCAATGCCGGCGAAGGCTTCGAGCGCTTTTTGGGCGAAGGCGTGGTAGCGATCGTCGCCGGTAAAAGCGCGCATTCGAATCAAGGCGATGGCAGCGATGGAATTGGCGCCGGGCGTGGGGGAATCCTGAAAGGGCTTGCGGCGGACGTCGAGGCCGCCCATGGGTGCGGCGTCGGAGGGACGATCGAAGAAGCCGCCGCCTTCGGCGTCACCGTAGCGGGCGATGGTGAGGTCCATCGTTTTTTGGGCAGCGGTAAAATAGCAGGGATCAAGCGTGGTTTCGTAAGCGTCGAGAAGCGCGAGAACACTGAAGACTTGATCGTCGAGCGAGCCTTCGAGAGCGGGACCCCCGATGCGGTGGCCGAAGCCGCGGGTTTCGCTCCAGACTTCTTTCAACATGCGGTCGAGGGTTTTCAAGGCGAATGCGCGGCAGTCCTTGCCGGCGCCGTTCTTCCCGCTTCCAAAGACGCGAGCGGCATCGAGATAAGCGGAAACGAACATCGCATTCCAGGAGACGTACATCGTTTTATCAATGAACGGTGTGGGACGCGGGATGCGCGCGGCAAGCATCTTCCCTCTTGCCCTTGCGATGGTCAGGCGGACAACGGTTTCGTCGAGACCGAGCCGTTTGGCGATATCGGCGGCGTCGCTGGCGATCCACAGAACATTTTTTGCAGCATTGTGATGCATTTCGCCGTGAGCCTCGACGTCGTAATACAGTTCGATTACGCGCGCTTCCTCAGGCGTGAGCACGGCACGAACTTCGTCAAGTGTCCAAGTGAAGTGATCGCCGTCATCGTCGAGAGAATAGTCTGCGTCCTGGCTCGCGTAGAAACCACCATTGTCCTGATCCGATAAAACTTCGTCCACCCAGCCGATGATGCCTTCGGCAGTCTCGCGCAGAAATGGGTTCTGTGTGAGCTGCCAGCCGTGGAGATAGTTTTTGAGCAGCTCGGAATTGTCGTAGGACATTTTTTCGAAGTGGGGGACTAGCCAGCGCTCATCCACGGAGTAGCGATGGAAGCCGCCGGCGAGCTGGTCGTAGACGCCGCCGCGGGCCATTTTTTCTAGGGTGGTCTCGGCCATGGCGAGCAGATGTTTTTCTTTTGTTTGCTGGTGGCGCTCGAGGATGAGGTCGATGGCCGAAGAGTGCGGGAATTTCGGGGCGCGGCCGAAACCGCCGTTCTTGATGTCGAAAAGCTGGGTGATGGATTTGATCTGCGCTTCAACGACGCCGAGGTCGAATTCGGCGCGGGCGCCGGTGAAGACTTCGGCTTGCGAGACGGCGTCGGCGAGGGAGTTGGCGGCGCGCTCGAGTTCGGCGCGTTTGTTGCGGTAAGAATCGGCGACGGCGAGAAGAACGCGGCGGAATCCGGGGCGGCCCATCTGGTCTTCGGGCGGGAAATAGGTGCCGCCGAAAAAGGGCTTGCCATCCGAGAGAAGAAATCCGGTGAGCGGCCAGCCGCCTTGGCCGGAAATGGCGCTGACGGCGGATTGATACCGGGAGTCGACATCGGGCCGCTCGTCACGGTCGACTTTCACGGCCACGAAGTGTTCGTTGATGATTTTGGCGATTTCGACGTTCTCGTAACTTTCGCGGTCGATGACGTGGCACCAGTGGCACCAGACCGCGCCGATGTCGAGGAGAATGGGTTTGTCCTCGGACTTGGCGCGGGCAAAGGCAGCGTCGCCCCATTCGTGCCAGTCGATCGGCTGCTGGGCTGCCGAGCGCAGATAGGGGCTGGCGGAGTCTTTCAAGCGGTTTTCGGGATGGTCGGTCAAAGTCGCTCACAGTTTGAGCCGGCGAAAAACGGGCAATTGACGTCCTTCGCTTCGCTCAGGAGCAGAAAGAAAGCACCAATCTTCCCGGCATGGCGGGACGCCAAGAACGCGGAAGACCGGCCGCGACATAAAAATTACTGAATGGTGTCGCCGGGGCCGAGGTCGCGCGGGTCGAGCGGTTTGCGGCTCGAGAATCCTTCGTCCTGGCGATGGTAAAAACGGATGCGGTCCTCGCCGAGCTTCCAGCAGAGATAGACGTCCTGCTTATTGATGACGGCGGGAAAATCGAGTAGGCCGACGTCGAGGTCCTTGATAAGGCATCCGGTTTCGAGAATGCGGTTGAGCGCCGACTTCAGCGTTTCGGCAAGCTGCTCGTGCTGCATGCGGACGGCGGCCAGTTTTTCGTAAGGCACGATCACGCCGCCCATCATCATGATGCGCGCGGAAACCGCGGAGAGTTCGTTTTCCAGACCAGAGAGTTTCTTGCGAGAATCCATGGCCTCGACGAGAAAGGGTTCAAGTTCCCGGCGCGTATGCTCGGCTTCCGTCAGCGTAAAGAGACGCTGCGGCGGTTCCGGAGTTTCGTCCTGTTCCTGATCGTCGTCGTCTTCGTCTGCCATTCTGTTTCCGTTCGGGGGACTAAGGGCCGATAAGAGGACTGACTGAAGTCCGTCCTACTGATGCTAGCGCAAACTTAGCATGCGGTCGAGAGCAGCCCTGGCATGGTGGCGCGTGCGCTCATCGACGGAGATGCGATTGACGACGTTGCCCTCGCCAAGGTTTTCGAGCACCCAGAGGAGGTGTTGCGGAGTGATACGAAACATCGTGGTACAAACACAAACGCTGGAATCGAGCGAGATGACTTTGTGGTTCTGCAATTCCTTGCTGAGGCGGTTGACGAGATGGATTTCCGTGCCCACGGCCCATTCGGTGCCGGCGGGAGAAGCCTGGATGGCTGTGATGATGCCCTCGGTCGAGCCGATTTGATCGGCGGCCTCTGCGACTTCGAAGCGGCATTCGGGATGCGCGATGACGCGAATGCCGGGATGCTCGCGGCGGACGCGCTCGACCTGCTGCGGCGTAAAGCGCTGGTGCACGGAGCAATAGCCCTTCCAGAGGATGATGCGCGCGCTGCGGATCGCTTCCGTCGTGTTTCCGCCAAATTCCTGGTAGGGATCCCAGACAATCATTTGTTCAAGCGGGATGCCCATGCGATAGCCGGTGTTGCGGCCGAGGTGCTCGTCGGGGAGGAAAAGCACTTTTTCGCCTGTCTCGAAGGCCCAGTTCATGACGCCAGCGGCGTTGGAACTGGTGCAAACCGAGCCGCCATGCTCGCCGGTAAAGGATTTGATGGCCGCGGTCGAGTTCATATATGTGACAGGGATGACCTTGCGCGAATCGAGGAGAGAAGAGAGCTCGCTCCAGCAGGCTTCCACTTGGCCGATGTCGGCCATGTCGGCCATGGAGCAGCCAGCGTTCAGGTCGGGAAGAATGACGGTTTGATGCTCGCGGCGAAGAATGTCCGCGCTCTCGGCCATAAAGTGCACGCCGCAGAAGACGATGTAGCGGCCCTCAGCCTGCGAAGCCTGGAAGGAGAGTTTGAGGGAATCACCGCGGAAATCGGCGAACTTGACGACTTCGTCGCGCTGGTAGTGATGGCCCAAAATCACTACGTCCCGGCCCATGCGGGCCTTCGCGGCAGCAATGCGGTCATCAAGAGCGTTGTCCGGCACAAGTAGGTACGAATCGAAGTCGCACCCTACGCCAGCTTCGATTTCCGGCGCGCGGATGGTGGCCGGCTGGTCTGCGCCGATGAGGGTGCTCGAAATGGATACTAGGTTGCCCATGAATTGTGTTTTGTTTGCTTAGAGGCTATTGCTAAGCGGTCCCTGATCCCTGCCTGGAAGCTTTATTTTCTCATATTTCGGCTAATTTGCCACTATCCGCCGATAAATACCATGGTGCGAGAAGGTTGTACGAAGCCCGGTTCATTGATGCGATGGCCCTCTTCTTTTTCCATGACAATCGAACTGATATAGGTGACCAAATCGTCGTCCGACGCTCCTTCGCGCAGCAGTGCCCGCAGATCGTGATCGTCCTTGCTGAACAGGCAGGTGCGAAGCTTGCCATCCGCAGTGAGCCGGATGCGGGAACAATGGCCACAGAAAGGCTGAGTGACCGGGGCGATTAAGCCAATTTCACCGGGCGCGCCATCGGCAAAACGGTATTTGCGAGCGGTCTCGCTGCGCTCGTGCGGAATCTGCACGAGCGGCCAGCGGGCGTGGATACGCTGGTGAACTTCCGCGGCGGGGACCACGAGGTCGCGCGTCCAGTGGCGGTCGGCATCGAGCGGCATGAATTCGATAAAGCGCATGATCACGCCGGTTTCGCGGGCGAATGAGGCGAAGGCTTCGACTTCGTCGTCGTTGAGGCCGCGGACCAGGACGGCATTCACTTTGGCGGGGGCCAGACGTGATTTCTGGGCGATATCGATGCTGTGCATCACCGTTGAGAAAGACTTGGTTCTGGTGATGCGTTCGAATCGCGCGGGATCGAGCGAATCGAGGCTGATGTTGATGCGGCGGAGGCCGGCGAAAAGGAGCCGGTCGCACCGTTCGGCCAGCAGGTGGCCGTTGGTGGTCATGGACAGATCCTCGACGCCGAGGGCGTGGAGACGCGCGATGAAGTCCTCGACGCCTTCGCGGACGAGCGGTTCGCCGCCGGTGATGCGGATTTTGCGGATGCCAAGGCTCAGGAAAATCCTGGCGATACGGTCGAGCTCGGGCCAAGAGAGAATTTCATCGTGATCGCGGTAGTTTTCCGGATCGGCGGAGCGGCAATAGACGCAGCGGAAATTGCAGCGGTCGGTGATGGAGATGCGCAGGTCGGTGATCGGGCGGCCGAATTTGTCGTGAAGAGTCATGGTCCGCGCTGCTTGTTGGATGCTGCTCCCCGCTACCTTGACGCAATGAAGCTCTAAAACAAAACCGCCCGATCCAGTGCTGGGAATCGGGCGCTCGCCGAAAAAATACGCATTTTCGGCGTCATCGCTCCTTTCCAAGCACGGGAGGCCCGGGAGTTTCCGCCCAAACCCTCAGCCCCGATAGTTTCTCGGGACCTCGCCCCAGCAGCCGTGGGTTATCTCTCCCGTAGGCTTCAGAGGTCGGAGTTACGATGCTAGTGTATGCCTGTGCGAAAGGATTCGCAATTCGGTAGAATCGGCGCGTGCCAACTGTCCTGAGGACCGGCCCCTATCGGTTCTATTTTTATAGCTACGAGCCTGATGAGCCCCGCCAATAGAGTACAATCCGTGGTGGAGTCCAATCAGGCCACATTCATAGAGGCATGGAATGGGTATTTTGGCGCTGACGGCTGATGAAAGGGTCTCGAGCGTGAGTTTCACCGCCGACTCGCTCATTGTTGCCTTGATGGATGGACGAACCATTAGTGTGCCTCTCGCCTGGTATCCGCGGCTTCTTCATGCTTCGAAAGAACAGCTAAGCAATTGGAAGATTGCTGGCGGGAGATACGGCATCCACTGGCCGGACTTGGATGAAGATTTAAGCACCAAAGGCCTCCTCTGTGGGGCACCCGCCCCTGGTCACACCTCGAACACGAAAGCCTGAGGGATCGACAATACCCGCCTGCGGTCTGTGATAGAGTTTTGGCCACGCCATGCGGATCTTCGTTTTAGGGGCCGGAGCGACCGGCTCACTTCTCGCGCAATTGCTGGAGCGGCAAGGACATACGGTCTGGTGCGGAGACCGCGACCCGGAGCGCGCGCGGCGCTTCCTGGGCAAGAAAAGCACCATCCCTGTAACCGAAGTGAACGCGCGAAACCTGCGCGGAATCGTGAAGGCCGCAAAGGGCTGCCAGCTCATCGTCAACGCTTCGGCGTCGGTGTTCAATGAGATTGTTCTCCGGGCCGCGCTGCGGTTGCGCGCGCATTACGTCGATCTCAGCTCGCACCTGAAGCGGCACCCTTTCAAGGCCGAGCAATTCCGCTACGCAAAGAAATTCGAAGAAAAAAACCGCGTAGCGCTGATCAACACCGGGGCCGCCCCGGGCTTGACGAATTTGCTCGTGAAGCGCGCCGCCGACCTCTTCGATGAAGTCGAAGCGGTGCACATCCGGCTGTATGAAAGCAGCGAGAGCGACGATCCCATCTCCCAATGGTCGCCGGAAGTATCGTTCGACGAGGCCGTCTCGCACCCGCAGATCTATCGAAATGGAAAGTTTCAACTGGGAAAGCGCTTTTCGGAGATTGAGAAATTTCGCTTTGCCGATCCCATCGGCAGCGCGCGCGTGGTGCTTGCGGCACAAGACGAAGTGGCCACGCTGCCACACTTCATTGCCATGCGGGAGCTCGACGTAAAGATCGGCGGGAATGAGATCGACCGGTTGCGACGCTGGCACAAACAGGGGAAACTGTCCCGGTCACGCGGGATGACCCGGCATCGCTTTCCTCAGACTTCTTCTCCTCGCATGATTGCCAAGCTGATTCGCCAGGGGATTTTGCAGAACGCGCGATTCGCTGCGGCCGTGCTGGTAAAGGGAGTCAAGCACGCCAAAAAAGAAGACCAGCACCTGCTGATCCGCAGCGATTGCACGTTTCCCACGCTCTATCAGATTCGGCAGCAAGGACGATATACGACGCCGGTGGCGTACGCGACGGCTCACGTTGCGGCACTCTTCATCAAGTATCTCCCGCGTGATCTCGCGGGAGTCTTTGCGCCGGAGACGCTGCCGGCAGAAACCCGCCGGGCCATCCTCGCCGGACTCCGCAACCACAACATCCGGATCACGAACAAAACAACGACACTGAAACACACCAGTGAAGACGAGGAAGAATTCTAGCCAGGCAGCCACGCTTTGCCGGAAAGCAAAGCGCGGCTGCCTGAGCCGATTCGAAAGAGAGGATCAGTCCGCGGAGGCGGGCTTTGCATTTCCAGAAAAGTGGATGGTGATCAGGAACCCATTCGTCCCGTCGTAGGAAAACTTGTGACCGTCCCCTTCGAAGGCTTCGTGCTTGCTCTTCCACATGCGGAAGCCGTCGTTGGACTGCGCCCCCCAGTATTTCAAGTTGTGCACGACAACTTCATGGTGGGGATCATTGCCGCTGACGCGCTCGAGCGTGACCTCGCCTTTGCCGTTAGCCATCTTGGCGTGGGCTACACCGGTTTTTGCGTCCACGTTCCATGAAAACGCAGCGGTATCCACCGCCTTCTTCTGCCATGGGATCGGATAGAGCTGGCCAAGGATGTCTCCCAGTGCGGCCTGCTGCTCCTTGCCGACGCTGGGATCGAAATTCACCACCAACCAGGAGTCCTTGCCCGTGCTCCAGTCACTGCCCAGATCGGTAGCGATCCAGACCTTGGCGCCATCCAGCTTGGTGTCCTTGTAAAATCCCTTGTCCACTTTGAGGACGAGGTTGGCGCGGCAAAAATGTTGGTCCATATGGTGCTCACCCATGCCCATGTGGTTCGTGGAATGAGTGTTGAAGTAGCAGGGACAGAACATGTCGCAACTGCAAGCTTCGATGTAGCTGGCGGTCAAGTCAAAATCGGGTTTGGAAGTTTTCTCCTGCGCGGAAGAAGTGAAGTAGACAAGGCTAGCGGCAAGCGCAAAGAGAGAAAGCAAAAGCAGACGAGCCATACGTCGCATTTAACCCTCCTGAAGAATCGTGATCTGAACGGCCCAACTGGGAATAAGGCGAGTTTACTCTCGCGCCGTCGCCTATTCAAGAACCCAAATCCCAATACTTTCCCAATACTGGGCAGCAATGGCCGGGGCAAGGCAATGACCTTTGAATTGTGCGATTTTAGGTTCCGCTCAAGAAGCAAATTCTACGGCCGGGCTTCGAAGATCAAATTGAACGGTGTCTGAGTGGCGCGGCGGAATTGTGAGAAGCCTCCCGAGGTCACCACTTCGCGTAGCCGCTTTTCTCCCGCCTGCGCTCCGAGCGCCAAGCCCACCTCCTGCGACAAAGAAGCCGGCGTGCAAATGAGAGCCGACGCGCCGTAGAAGGCACGTCCGATCGGATTGAGATTGTCCTCGAGCTTGTCGCCGGCGAACGGTTCCACGATCATCCAAGTGCCGTCTTTCTTGAGAGTGCTGCGGACGTGCGTGGAAGCGCCGGCGGGATCGCCCATATCGTGCAGGCAATCAAAAAAGGTGACGAAATCGTAGTCCTTGCCCGGATAATCCTTCGCTTTGGCAACTTCAAAACGAATCCGATCGCCCACGCCGGCGTCTTTCGCGCGCTGCTTCGCCGTTTCGATGGACTTGTCGTGATAGTCGAAGCCGACAAACTCAGATCTCGGATACGATTTGGCCATCAGAATCGTGGATGCACCAAGGCCGCAGCCCACATCGGCGACACGCGCGCCATTTTTCAGCTTTGCATCAACGCCGGTCAGCGCTGGGATCCACGCGCTGATGAGATTTGCGGCATAACCGGGACGAAAAAACCTTTCCGTGCCAACGAAGAGCTCCGGATGGTGTTCGTGCCAACCCATGCCCTGTCCCGTCTTGAATCTTTCCGTCAATTTTTCTTCGGCCTTCACAGCAGCCAAAGCACACTGAAAAGCTCCCGGTAGGAACACCGGGCTGCTCTCGTCGGCCATGGCAAAAGCTTGTTCCTCGCTGAGGTGAAATCTTCCATTCGACGAATCGTAGGTCACGTAGCCGCCGGCGGCTTGTGCGCTCAGCCACTCGCGCACATAACGTTCGGCGGTCCCGGTGCGCTTAGCGAGTTCCGCCGGAGTCTGTGGTCCGCCGGAAGCGAGGGCTTTATATAAGCCGAGCTTGTCGCCGATGCGAATCAAAGCCGCATTGAAGGTGGCGCCAAAATCGACGATGGCTTTGCCGAGAAATTCATGCAGCTTATCCTGATTGATGGCCATGGTCGCTACCTCCGTTACAGTGAGAAAGGTGAGCCTGATTTGAACCGGATTGTATGACTTGCGTAGTGCAGCGGCAAGAAAAGAGTTTCAGCAGCAGCGGCTGGGGCGCGAATAACGGCGGTTGAGCTGCTCGACGTAGAACTCGGCCGGTGTGAGTGTGCGGCCCGAACCGGATTGTGTACCTTGCGAACGAAGATAGCTTTCGTAGGCGGCATCCCCGCACCATTCGCGAAGGCCGCGCCAGAAGCGGCGCAGGAAACGCAAAGTATTCTTTGCGGCGCGTCTCATCAGTCGTCTCCGTGGGCGGCGCCAGAGAAGTCCGCGGCCCACCGTGTGGCGACGTAGGGCGATTCATGAAGCTCAGGCTCTTTTCGGCGGCTGAGAATCGAGTACCACTGCGCGAGCGCTTCGACAATCAGAACGAGGATCATAGCGGCAAGCACGCCGGTCACCGCAGCATCGAGGCGCTGGTTGAAAATGAGGCGCTGCGTTTCGGCAATTTGTTCGGCGGGAATTTTTCCGCTTGCGATTTGTGCGGCCAGGGCATTGGCGTAAGCAAGAAAACCGATGCGCGGATTCGCATCGAAGATTTTCTGATAACTCGCGGTCATGGTGATGACCACGAGCCAAGCCATCGGCAGCAGCGTCACCCAGATCCAGCGCAGGCGGCCCATTTTCATCAGGATGGTAGTGGCCACGACGAGCGCGACCGCAGCCAGCAATTGATTTGAGATGCCGAAGAGCGGCCAGAGCGAATTGATTCCGCCCAGTGGATCGACAACGCCTTGATAAAGAAAATAGCCCCAGAGAGCGACGATGATGGCGCTGGACAGCAGAATTCCGGGCATCCCGCCGGTGCGGCCCAAGGGCTTCCAAACGCGGCCTCCGAGGTCCTGCACCATGAAGCGCCCCACGCGCGTACCCGCGTCGAGCACCGTAAGAATAAAAAGCGCTTCGAACATGATGGCAAAGTGGTACCAAATGCTGAGGAGGCGCTCGCCTCCGATGGTGCTCGAGAAAATTTGCGCCATGCCCACGGCCAGCGAAGGCGCGCCGCCAGCGCGATTCCAAAGCGTCAGCTCGCCAACCCTGTGGGCGAGATCGCTCATGGTTTGCGCTCGCAAAGGATAGCCCCATCCGCTGATCGTTGTGGCAGCAGCAGCCCCGGCGCCCCCGACGATACTGGGAGGGCTGTTGATCGCGAAATAGATACCAGGCGGCATCGCGCACGCGGCGACCATGGCCATCACACCGACGAACGACTCCAGCAGCATCGCGCCGTAGCCGATGAAGCGGGCATGGCTTTCGCGAAGGATCATCTTCGGCGTGGTACCGGAAGAAATCAACGAATGGAATCCGCTGATGGCGCCGCACGCAATGGTGATGAAGCAAAAGGGGAAAATCTTTCCGGCAAAGACCGGGCCGGTTCCGTCGATGAAGCGCGTGAGCGGCGGCATTAAGACTTGCGGCCGGACGAACAGGATGCCCGCAGCAAGAGTAAAAATGGCGCCAGCCTTGATGAACGCGCTGAGATAGTCGCGCGGAGCGAGAAGCAGCCAGACCGGCAAGGCGGACGCCGCGAAGCCATACACGATGATGGCGAAGGCCAGCGCTACACCTCTCAGAGTAAATACGCGAGACCACGATTGAGAATCGGCAACCCACTGCCCGGCAACGACCACAAAAAGAACGAGCGCTACTCCCATGACCGAAGCTTCGAGGACGCGTCCGGGCCGGACAAAGCGAAGGTAAAGACCCAGAAGCAGCGCGATGGGAATGGTCATCGCCAGAGTGAAGGTGGCCCAGGGTGAGGACTTGAGCGCGTTCACCACTACCAGACCAACCACAGCAAGAAGAATCGTCATGATCGCCAGCACGGCGAGTTGCGCGATGAAGCCGCCGCGCTCGCTGACCTCTTCGCGCGCCATCTGGCCGAGCGATTTTCCGTCGCGCCGAATCGAACAAAAGAGAATGACAAAATCCTGCACGCAGCCCGCAAACGCCGCGCCGGCAATCAGCCAGAGCGTGCCCGGCAAGTAGCCGAACTGCGCGGCCAGCGTCGGCCCGACGAGCGGGCCGGGTCCCGCGATGGCGGCAAAATGGTGCCCGAAGAGGACCCATTTGTTGGTAGGCACGAAGTCGCGGCCGTCGTCGTGGCGTTCGCTGGGAGTGGCGCGGGTGTCATCGAGGGCAAGAACCCTGGCGGCGACAAAAGCGGAATAAAGACGGTAAGCCACCAAATAGCAGCACACCGCAGCCACGACGAACCAAGTCGCATTGAGCGGCTCGCCGCGATCGAAAGCGATCTTGCCGAACGCTCCCGCCCCAAGCAGCGCGACCCCGAGCCAAACGACGATAAAGAAGACGCGCTTCATTTTGCCGGATTCGCCGCCGCGCTGGACTTGATGAACTGCGCGATGTCCGCCTTGAGCTTGGCCAGCGAGGGCGGGTGCACGTACATCATGTGGCCGGCTTCGTAATAAGCGCCGCTGAGATGGCCGCGCAACGTTGGGTCAAGGCCGAGATGATCGAAGGTGTAGTCCGCAGCAAAAAACGGCGTGGCCAGGTCGTAGTAGCCCTTGGCGACAAAAACATGCAGGAACGGATTTTGCGTCATGGCCCCGCGCAGCGTCTCCGCAACATCTACGTAACGATTCTCATACGGCGCGTAGTTCCAGGGCCGCACGCGGCTGGTGAGCACTTCATAGGGCAAGTCGCTGTCGAATTTGAGGTCGTTGCGCACATAGTCGTTCAACATGCCCGAATACGGGCCGATGATCGCCGCGATGCTGGGATCGAACTCCGGATGCTCGCCCGCAGCATCGCGATCGATGCCCGTGAAGCGCGCGTCGATGCGGCCGATGGTGCGGCGCTCACTGCGCAAGAGTTCTTTCGTGAAGCGCTGGATCTCGATGCGCAGGTTGGTGCGGTCGATGTAATCCGGCGAGAGTCCGGTGAGCCGCGCGAGCTTCTGGGTGATCTCGCTGCGTCTCGGTGCAGGGAGCGCGTCGCCCGCCATCAGCGCATCCGCGTATTCGCCGACGGCTAACTTGCGCGATTCCCCGATCGCCTTTTGCAAGTCGCCCTGCAAATCGGCGGGAAGTTTCTTGTGATACCAGGCGATGGCGGTGTACGTGGGTAGATAGAGGATATACGGCAAATCGTTGCCCGTGTCGAATTTCGCCGTCTCGAAATTCAGGATCGAGGAAATCAGGACGATGCCGTTGAGATACATGCCGTAGCGCTGCTGGAGATAGCCGGAAAGGCCCGCAGCGCGGGTCGTGCCGTAGCTTTCG
>QHZB01000155.1 GCA_003224525.1 Acidobacteriota bacterium
ATGAACGCCGTAATTGCGCGAATCTTCGGCTTCTCTTGCGCCGGCGCAGTTTTCTGCTGTGCCGGAACGATTCCGCAGTTGCCGGCGAGTGTTATGAGCAGTGCGGCAATCGAATAGCGGAGAAATCGAATCAAGGTGATGGCAGGTGAATGCATTGGACAGTGCTCCTCGTAGGGGCGCAGCACCCGTCCCGACCTTGTCGGGATGCTGCGCCCCACAGCATACAAGATTCGCCTAAGTCCTTCATTGCTTGGATTTCGAAAGCGGGTGCTTGCTCCCGCCGCGCTCAACTGGAGGTTTTCACCAGTCACCAGTCACCAGTCACGTCCTTCTCTACACGAACGCGGCAATCCCCGTGATGCGCTCGCCGATCACCAGCTTATGAATGTCGTTGGTCCCCTCGTAGGTAGACACGCTCTCGAGATTGTTCATGTGCCGCATGATGCAGTAATCGTC
>QHZB01000157.1:0-2161 GCA_003224525.1 Acidobacteriota bacterium
GACATTCCCGCGCAACCGTATCCATGCAGGTTCGCGCCAAAAAAACCCAGCTCGCCGAGCTGCGGCACGAGATGCTTTGGGAAAACCCCCTCACGGTTTTGTTTTTCAATGATCGGGATGATTTCGTTTTCGACAAATTGCCGCGCCGTCTGCCGCACCAGTTTTTCTTCATCGTTCAGTTGCGAATCAAAATCGATAAAGTCTACGCCGCCGTATCCAGCCATACTTCTCTCCTCGCTTCTAGCGGCCCCGACCTAGTCGGGGCCAGCGCGCAATGGTGGATCGCGCGCTTCCGTCCGTCCACTCGCGATAGGTTCCGAGGGAAATGATGCTGCTGCGGGCACTGTTCCCAAAACGCGGCCCGTTCCGCCCCAACTCTAACACGGCAATTGTAGCAAGCCCCTGAAAGAGGCAACAACGAACTGTGCTTCGGAATACGGACTTATCCGGTGAGGGTGCAAAGCTTTGGAAGCTGCGGGACTTGAGAATTTCCGTCTTACGGATTGAATAACCTGCGCATTCCGACGCCCGAAAAGTCTCGTGACGGGGTATATTCCTGCAGGCGTCCCATGACGTAAAGCTGGATCGCATTGTGATCTTCCGGCGCGAGCCCTATGAATGCCATGCCTACGCGCTCAGTTCCCTCTTTGCGCACGATCCGGGCAAGCACGTTCAGCGAGGTACGAACTTCTGCGATCTTGAACTCCAATGCAACTTCCTGGCCCACCTCGACATCCACGGTGGGTTGCAGCAGCATGCCGCTTTCGCTGATATTCATGCTGCGCAAGGGAATCTGCCGGTCATCCCACTTGCAGACGACCTCCGTAAAGAGGGGTAAACGGGCCGCGTGCCTTCTGCCTTTCCATCCAGAAGAGTCCATGGCGGCTAGCATCGGGCGGAGACGGCCCGCGGTCACGGGCTTGGTGAGGACGAAGTCGGCGCCCTCGCCGAAAGCCTTCCGTACGTTGCCAATGTCGTCCGTGGCGCTGAGCATCACGATGGTGGTCTCGCGGTTGGGCTCTGAGTTGCGGATTCGGCGGGCCAGCTCAAGTCCGTCCAGTTGAGGCATGCGCATGCCCACGAAGGTCACATCGAACCGCTGTTTCTCCGCCCGTTCCCCGGCCTCCTGGCTGTCTTCAAACGTTAAGACCGTATGACCGGAGGGGGTGGCAAGAGACCTGATGAGTTGCAGGCTCAGCGGCTCGTCATCGACAACCATGATTTTCAGCGACATAAGGTTTGCCTCGGCGCCTGGTTTTTTCCTGGATGTGCTCCAGGGACGATCTGTTACGTAAGAATACGCCGGAGGAGCCGCAAGGTGTGAGTCGCCCGCCGCGATTTGTTCAAAGAGTGAAGGCCCAGGGGCAGGGCAAAGGCGCCATCCTCGTTGACCCGCCGGGTAATTATTTTAGCAAGTTGATTCGCAGTGCCTCCACGAAGCGGAGACAGGACTGCCAGATGAGGCCATAACAGAACTAGACGCTGTTCGCGTCCTCCGGCTCGTTTGCGAGCCGACCAGCAGGCAGGTTTAGGTCCAGTCAAGGTGCTTCCAAACGCGCTGTCGCTCCAGAAGAACCAAAGTTCTGCTTCGGTCGGACCGCGGGGAATACCCTGCCCCTACGACCAGTTTTGTTACGTTTCTACCCACGCCGTTTTCCTCCGAAACGGAATCCGGGTTCTGGAGTTCTATAAGTTACTGTAACAAAAGGATCTATCCAATGATCAGGAGGTGGCGTGCAAAGTGCTATTTTCATTCTGACGGAAGTTGGGGTATGCCCTAAAAGAGCCCCGGCATTAGGCGCCCATGAAGAGAGTTGGAGACCAAGAATGAGATTTGATCACCAGAGAAACTACCGGCGGCGCGACCGCACAGGCGGATTCAGCCTGATTGAAATCTTGATCGTTGTGTTCGTGGTGATGGTTGTGGCGGCGATCGCCGTTCCGAACATCCTGTTAGCCGTTGCGAACATACGGTTGCGCGCCTCGGCGGGCGATCTGGCCGGGCTAATGCAGCAGGCGAGAATCATGGCCGCGAAGAACAACCCCACGACGCCCATTGCTGTTTATCCCGTCCGGTACGCCGTCCGAAACGGGGTGCAAATTGCGTATGTAGACCTGAACGGCGATGGCGCATGGAGCTCTAGTGTCACGGTGAATGGAG
>QHZB01000157.1:2209-9169 GCA_003224525.1 Acidobacteriota bacterium
TCCTCGCGGGAGACACCGTAATCGGAGGCGCTTCGTTCGACAACACCAAGACTATTGCTTTCACGCCAAGAGGTTTTCCTTGTGATTACACTAGCCCTCCGACTTGCAACACTCCGGCGGCGACCTATTTCGTTCACTACCTCACGGACACCCGGGCTGGCGGAGCGGGTTGGGCAGCGGTGGTTGTGACCAAGGCCGGAAGAACCAAAATTGTGAACTGGAATGGTTCGCAATGGAATTAACGAAGCGGATGAGGCACATGATGCGAGCATCACAAACGAGCCAGCGCGGGATGTCTCTGATCGAGATGATGATCGCCTGTGTGGTCCTGATGGTCGGGGTCCTTGCAATGGCGGCTTTAATTCCCCTGGCGATTGGAACGAACTCGAAGAACCGCCAGCAGAGCAACTCGACAGTCATCGCGCAGATGCTCATGGAAAAAATATTGAGCGTGCCTCCAGGAGCGCCAACGCCGACGCTCGCGGACTGTACGGGTGCGTCAACGACGATCACTGCCTCGGGATCGGCGACGGGGTCCGGCGGGACGCTGCTATCGAGCGGTGACATCGACTTCTCCCAAACCGCGGGCAGCTCCGGCGACCCTACGGGCTATTACATGCTTTATACCGCTTGCGGCAGCGGCGGCCGGCAATCCACGTATGACGTCCGGTGGAATATCAAGACGCCCTCGCCATATGCCGAGTTGGTAACTGTTTCGGCGAGGTTGAAGGGTTCGAACAATAATCCCGTGCTGTTCTCTCCTTCGGTAACGATTCGCTCAATGATCGGGCAGGGGGATTGACATGAAGACCCGGAATCTGGCTTGCCGTCTACAACACGGGTTTTCGCTGATCGAAATGATGCTCGTGGTGGCCATTATGGGAGTCATCTCCGCGGGCATCCTCTCGCAAATGAACGAGGCGCAGCAGCGCGGGTATAGCGAGCAGGTGAAGCTCGACAATTTCCAGGAGGCGCGGGACTTCGTCGACCAGTTCTTTCGCGACATCAACCAGATCGGGTATCCCAGTTCGCGGCTGGTGGATCCCGCAAGCCTTTTGTGGGTGCCGGCGTTGTCCACCACGTCTCCCTACGGTTGGACCTCGCCGTACATCAATGACAACCGATTGGCAATCGGCTTAGTAAGTATCAACAGGAACGCCATCCAATTCGAAGGTGACATGATCGGCAACGGCGTGGTGCAGAGCGTTATTTACCAGGTCAATGGCTCCGGCTCCTGCGGCCTGTGCCTCCAGCGCAGTCAAGTTGATAAAGTGGCGGGCAATCCGCTCCCCACGACTTCGGGAGGCGTACAAGGCTTGAACTGGGGAACCGAGGTCAATGACGTGCTCAGCGACCCGATTTTTACTTATTTCAAAGCGGACGGAACGCAAATCGTGATCGCGCCTTCGTCGCCGCCTATCGATATCAGCACCTCCGCCGGTGCTCAAAGCCTTGCGTCGATCAAAACCATCAAGATCAGCCTGACGATTCGTAACAACAGCGTCATCGATCGTAAAACAAACCAGGCCATCGAGACGAACTTCGAAGGGGAAGTCTCCATCAACAATTGCTCGATGGCCACCACAGGCCAGGCGACGTCCTGCCAATAGGAGAACACCATGGTGGTAGTCCACAGAAAAAAAACCGGCGGTACAGAACGAGGCGTTGCACTGGTCATCGCCTTGCTAGTGTTGCTGCTGATCACTGCCGTCGGCATGGGCATGATCATCATGTCCAACACCGAAACCAATGTCAGCGCGAATTTCCGCGATGAACAAACCGCTTACTTCGCGGCCAAGGCGGGCATTGAAGAGGTACGCGACCGGCTGCGAGCGGGCGCGACGGACAGCTTGCTCCTCCCCACGACGCTTGGGAACACGCTGGCAGGTGCGCCCAACGGGATCCTTTACGTCATCAACCCTCTGGGAGGCGAGACAGTGGCTCCCTGGCTCCTCGCGGGCAGCAATTATCCCGACAACCAGATAGCCAAAGAACTCAGCTGCGCGGGCACGGCACCCACAGGGACATGGTGGGTAGCCGTATCCCCCACGGCGAGTACGAGCTACCAAGCCTCCCCGAAACTCCAGTGGAAGTGGGTACGGGTGATGGAGAAGATCAATAAGTCCGACACCGGCTGCACCAGTGTCACTTCCGTCGACGGCACGATGAACGGGAATCGTGTTTGCTGGACCGGGACACATGAAGTTACCACTCTACTCACGAGCTGCAACGCGGCCAACGCCAATTATATGCCCGTCTATGAGTTGACCTCGTTGGCAGTAACTTCAGGTGGTTCACGCCGCATGATGCAATACGAAGTCGCGCAAAACGCTTTCCCGACCATACCCGGAGCGTTCGTGTTTGATGGCTCGAACCCCAGCTTTAATCCGCCAAACTCCAACGCTTTCAACGTTATTGGCGCTGACACCAACCTTCATGCTGGGAACGCGATCAATGGAGTAACATGCCCCGCACCGGCTAACCAGCCCGCTTTGGGTTCCTTTGACAACCCGGCCGTGAGCACCTTAACGACCGCCGTGCAAGGGCCCCCCAATCGCTCAAACCAATATACTTCGGCTGCTCCTTATCCGGCTTTCCCGGCAATCGCAAACACCTATTCCACGCTGAGCACTGACTCCGTCAACTTGACCACCGTGGACGGGTTGACGACGTTTGCCAACATGATCACCACCGCGGCTGGCCCCAACGTCTATCCCAACGGCACCGTCCCCACGAACTTGGGAACGCCTGGCTCTCCCGTGGTTAACGTCGTCAACGGCGACCTTACGATCGGGGGCTCGGGAGCAGGAGTACTGCTGGTCACCGGCACATTAACCCTGAACGGAAACTTCAGCTGGGACGGGCTCATCCTGGTGATTGGGGAAGGCGCGGTCGTGAAAGATGGCGGAGGCGGCGCCACATTGAACGGCGCCATTTTCGCCGCGAATCTATACACCGGCAATCCTGGTACTAGCGGCCCAGGCGCATATCCTGCGTACCCCACCCCCATTGCTTTAGGCGCTAACAATCCGCCAGGCAAACCATTTTTCGGCTGGAACGGCGGTGGCAACGCCACGTTTCAATACGACAGTTGTTGGATACAGGCTATTAACCAGGCGTATCCGTATCACATTGTCGCGCAGCGAGAACTGAGTTATTGAGGCGGAGCGATCCACAGCGCGCAGGAGTATGTCTAAACCGGGCGCAGGAATCTTAACCCCGCCGCACCCTGAATGACGGACGAGCAAGAAGCCCGTTCGCAAACCGGGTGCGGCCTTTTTCTTTCCCGCAATCCCTTTGAGTTTCCTTTATTTCGTTCCTCATGGAATTTTCCAGTTTGGCCCTCGTGATATCCTAATTTTTTCATTTTTTTCCGGCCCGCGCGTGCATTCCTTTCGCGAGGACGGAAAAATCCACAATGGCAGGTGGGACTCGAAAGAAGATGAAGAAGAAGCTGCGGCCGGAAATTCTGATCTTCGATGTGGACGGAGTACTTGTGGATGTGCGCGGCACGTACTGGCGCTCGGCGCTAGAGACGGTGCGCTATATTACCGGCAAGCGCGTCACGTATGCCGAGCTGCATCGCTGGAAGAGCAAGCCAGGTTTCAACGACGACTGGAGCATGGTTTCCGCGTGGGTAAGTTCGCTCGGGCACCCCACTTCGTACGAAGAGGCGCGGGCGGCGTTCGAAAGATTTTATTGGGGCAGCGACGGCAAGCCCGGGAACGTTCGAAACGAAAAGCTGATAGTGACGCCGCGGCAGATTGAAAAATGGGCCGAGAACTTCGAGCTGAATCTCTTTACCGGGCGCACGCGCCAGGAATTTTCCTTCACGTTCGAACGCTGGCCGGCCACGAAATATTTCCGCACCATCGTCACCATGGACGACGCGAAGAAAAAGCCGCATCCCGGAGGGTTAGAGAAAATTCTCGGAGAGCGCGATCCCGCCACGGCGCTCTATCTAGGCGACAACATTGACGACGCCTTAGCCGCTCGTGACGCCGGCGTTCCCTTCCTGGCCATCATCGCTCCGGGCGAACATGGCTACCGGCAGCGTGCCGCGCGTTTCCGCGCTCTCGGCGCCCTGGCCCTACTTCCGCGCGCAAACGAATTGTCTCGTTACCTGAAAAAGGCAAACTAGCCGGTGTCAGCGTTCTTCGCATCGCGCGGTTCCGCTAAGCGAGGGGATAGCGGTTCGCGTAAAACGCCCGTTCCTCTCGATCGCTTTCGCCGCCGAGCCGCCACTCGGGAAACGCGGCGAGATCGTCCGCGAGCGCTTCGATCGTGGTTCGCAGCTCGAGATTTCGAAGCCATCGATCCGGAATCGCCTCCACTCCCGCCGCCGCGCCGAGAAGATTCCCGGCAATCGAGCCCGTCGAGTCGCTGTCCCCGCTGTGATTCACGGCCAGAATGATGCCGTCTTCAAAATCGCGCGCGGAGAGCGCGCAATAGAGCCCCATCGCGAGTGCTTCCTCGGCCACGAATCCCTTTCCCATCACGCGCAAGGCGCTGCGTTCCCGGGGACGAGCTTCGGCGAGCGCTTCCGCTTGCTCCATGGCCGCGAGAGTTTCCTGGTGGGATTCATGGTTGCGGAGTTCTTTTTTCGCCGCGTCAATCGCCTCCTCGAGCGGGCTGCCCGCCAGGACCAAACCGACGATGACGGCGAGCACGCCGGCGCTGAGGCACCCGCTCGGATGTCCATGGGTGATGGCCGCCAGATCGCTGCCCGTCCGGAAGATGCTGGGGATCAGCCGGTCCTGTTTGCGCTCACGGATTAGCGCGTGCGCGAAATACATGCCGACCGGTGCGATTCGCATTACGCCGCCGCATCCCTTGCTGTCGTTGGCGGCCCGCGTGACTTTGCCGCGATTGGAATGCAGGGCGGAAAGGCAAGTGGTTCCCGGTGCGCGCCGGCTGAAGAGTTTCCGCTGCCGCAGAAGCCAGCCTGAATTCGCGGCGGCGGACAACCCACGCTGGGAAATTTCCTGCGTCATCAGCCAGCGCGCGTAGGAAACCGTTGCCGCACGAAAAAAATCAGGCTCCTGACCGCCGAGAGCCGAGGCAAGCTGGGCAGAGAGCATGCCCTCCGCCGTAAACAGCGTCATTTGCGTATCATCGGTGATCGACCCTAACTTTCCGTACGCCGGGGCGAAGTCGCGGATTCCTCCTTCGCCATAGGCCAATACAATCTCCTCGAGGTCCAGGAATTCAACAGGAGCGCCGAGGGCGTCGCCTGCGGCTCCTCCAAGCAGGCAGCCTTGGAATCTGCCACGCAGATGCGCATCGGATGGAATCCGGGGAAGGGACATTGCGTACCAAGCCGTCGGAGCGGCTATCTCGCAGAACAGCATACTGCGATTTCGGCAAGATTGAGCCAGCCACATCCACAGTTTGTGGCATCTAGAGTATTTGGGAACTCATTTCTCCCGGACGGGGAATGAACTACAGGGCTGTTACGGGGAATCTTGGATTCGAACATGAAAGCCATCTGCTTCTCGAAGCTGCTATCGTTGACCGTTTTCGCTGGACTCATCCTCGTAGTTCCCGGCGCGGTGTACTGGCAAGCGCCTCCCGGACCTGTCCCCGCGGGGCAGCCTCAGCCAGTTCCAGCTTCTGCAGCCAAGCCTCAGGAGCAAAGTCCGCTGCCGCGCACAACCATTCTTGGCGCCTGGAAGTTCAACGCGGAGGAAAGCGACGACCCGAGCAAGAGGAGGCAAGAATCCAGAGGCTCGAATGGCGGCGGCAACGGTGGCGGACGCGGCCGCATGGGTGGCAGCGGGCGAGGCGGAGGTTATGGCGGGCGCGGGGGCGGCGGAGAAAGCGATGAAGAGCGGCAGAAAATGCGCGAACTCTTCACGCCGGCGCGCGCGATTACGCTCTCAATGACGGGCGCGGAAGTCGATCTGGTGGACGATCGGAACCGCAAACGGGCATTCATGACCGACGGGCGAAAGTTGCAGAAATCCAAAGATGAAAGCTATCAGGAGATCGCCGCCAAGTTTGACGGCAACCGCCTGGTCAGCGACGAAAAAAATCCCCGCGGCGGCAAGATGAGCCGCACCTTCGAACTCTCTTATGATGGCCGGCAACTCTACGAAACGCTGCACATGACCACCGGCCGCAACAATTCGCCACTCGTCATCCGCTTCGTCTACGACATTCCGCCGCAGACCGAAGCGCAGTCGAAGCACTAGATACGATTTGCGATCTGGGGCAAGAGACCTCGATCGTTCCTTCCTCCCCGAGCCACAACCCTCCGAATTGAGGTACAATCCGCCCAAGCTAGAGAACACTGGCTAGGCTGAAGGCATGCCACGATTGCCTTGGCACAACCAATTCTGTCGCCCAGCACGTAAAGGAGGATTTCCATGAAAGTTTCGGGTCTGGTGCGTCTTGGGGGTTGCTTGTCCGGTCTGCTGCTCGGAATTCTCGCGCTGGCGAGTCCGCCGGGGGGTCATTATCATTATCATTTGCTGAAGAAAGTTCCGCTGGGGGCGGCTCCGGCCGGCGGGCGAGAGTATTTTGACTATCTCACGGTAGATTCTCAGGCGCGGCGCGTGTACGCCTCACACGGTACGGAAGTGAAGGTGGCCGATGCGGACAGCGGGGCGGTGGTCGGAACGATTTCCGGATTGAAACAGTGCCACGGGATAGCGCTGGTGGAGGAGCTTGGCAAAGGATTCATCAGCGACGGCGGGGCCGCCAAGACGGTCATTTTCGATATGGCGAGCTTGAAAGCGGCTGGCGAGGTGAAGGGCGAGGAGGATGCCGACTCCATTATCTACGATCCGGCGTCGAAGCACGTTTTTGTGTTTAACGGCGACGCCAAGAGCGCGACGGTCATCGATCCGGCGAACGGGACGGTGGTGAAGAGCATTCCCCTGGGCGGTGGTCCGGAGTTCGCGGTCGCCGATGGCAAGGGAACGGTTTACGACAACATTGAAGACAAGAATGAAGTGG
>QHZB01000156.1 GCA_003224525.1 Acidobacteriota bacterium
GCCAGCAGTTGTCCCTTCACGATCTCGGTGATCATCCACGCCAGTTTCTCTTGCACCAGTTGATGTGAAGCAATGGGTTTGTTCGCGAATTGCTTGCGCGTCTTGGCGTATTGCAGCGCCGTGTCATAACACGCCATCGCCGCGCCCAGCGCGCCCCAGCCGATTCCATAGCGCGCCTGGTTCAGGCAACTCAGCGGCCCCTTCAAGCCGGAAACGCCGGGCAGCAGATTTTCTTCCGGGATTTCGCAGTCGCTGAAAGCCAATCCGGAGGTTACCGAAGCGCGCAGCGAGCACTTCCCGTGCACGTCCCAGGTCTTGAATCCGGGGGCGCCTTTTTCCACCAGGAATCCGCGAATTTTGTCGTCCTCGGTCTTGGCCCATACCACCGCCACGTCCGCGAGCGACCCGCTGGTAAT
>QHZB01000158.1 GCA_003224525.1 Acidobacteriota bacterium
ATGTGGTCGCGAGTCGCCGCGGCGACTCTGTGTATCTTCATGTCGCGAACATTCAGCGCACGAGACCGGTGAACACCACAATTCAGATCGGGAGCCACGTCATCCGGAGCGGACGCGTATTCGAGATCACTGCCGAACCGGCGGTGGAGCTGTCGTATTTGAATAGTGCTGATGTGATGAAAACGCTAGAGAAGCCGTTCGCCGCGGATGGTGTTTGGGAGTTCCCGGCGGCCTCCGTGTCTGCAGTCGAACTCCAGATCGCGGGGAACGGGACCAGGGCATAAAGGCCTTAACATTTAGAAGCTGCGCCGGACGCCAAGTTGCACCGAGCGCCAAATCGGCGACGGACACTCGGCCAAATTCCGCGGACAGCGTCAAAATCCGCGATCGTGGTCGGATGACGGGGCAACTCTGAACTTACGGGCGAGGACGGGGACACGACTCGGCCCTCGGAATAGAAGTCAGCTTCTGACACGCGACATGTTCCGATCGCTCAGTCTTGGAGCGATGTTCATTGGCTTCCCGTCTTGCCTGGCTCTCTGACGATCGTGCCATCCACAATCCGGATCGTCCGACTGATAGCTTCTTCGAGCCGGTACGCGATGTTTTCCCGAAGCAATTCGATACACAACAAACGCAACCACTCCGCGCTGTTGCGCAGGCGCTTGAGCAAGGCAACATCCGAAATGTCGGTCCAGTTCGCCGGCTTAGCTACCGACGAGTCGCCTCCGACGCCCAGCGGCACCACGTGGTGTCCGCGATCGTGCTCGGCGTTTATCGCGGACCTTGGAGTTTCTTCGGAATCAACGAGTTTTGCTGCAGGATCTGATCCCAATTCAACGGCTTCCCGCCTGGAACGCAGCATTGCGAGCGCCGGCTCTCTTCCTTGAAATAGTCAGGGTCAAGGTAGATGTTGGGATCGATCGGCGATTGCGTGAAGGTATCCGGCGGACCAAGATAGAGATAGCGTCGGAATTCGCTCCGGAACGCATACTGATTTGCGCGGCGATCATGTCGGCCGGAGACGGAGGCTTACCCGGTCCCTGCCATTGCAGGCCGGGAGGTGGAGGTGCGGTAGCCATGGCCTTCATTCTCTCGAGCTGCTCCGGCGGGATGTAATTGCACTCAGACAGCTGAAGCTCCGATTTCAGCGAAGTGCCCTCAACCGGACCCACCACGGCCGGCACCGGCCAATCGTGCGCCTGCGCGACGACCTTAGCGTTGCATTCTGGCTCGATATAGCCCGTGAACGGGGTGACAACGGCCAACATGCTCGGAAAAGCCTCGCCGAACCTGGCACTGAGCGAACCTGGGCCGAAAAGATGTCCCGTACCAATGATCAGTAGAGTCTTCTTTTGCTTTTTGAGAATCTCATCGCCGATGATCCGGAAGAAATTGTCATCGCGGCGCGCTAGAAAAGGCTTAAGATCCTGAAACGCGTTGATTTTCGACCAGTCGATCTTTGGATCTCCGAGCCACACCTTAATGCGGTGCTCGGACGAGAGTTTCAGGTTCGCAGCGCGGACATTGGCGAAGAAGTTGACGTAGCCCAGGCTGGTGGGGCCGGGAATCCATCCGGCGGTTTCGGTCCACACGCGCCGAAGCTCGGTGAGCGGTATGTCCTCGCCCGCGACGTAGCGATCAATAATGCCTTGGGAAGCCTGGCCCCCGAACTCCACGACCACATTGCCGACACTCTCAGCGAACTGCGGATCGCGGATGAGGGCACTGTAGAACGCTTCCTCTTGCGCCAACCCGTGATCGTCGCCCAGCGCCACCACCCGCTTTTGCTTAAAAAGGTCTAGGACTCCAGCCACGGCGGGCTTGATCCAGGGCGTCGGCCCCGCCGCGACTCGTCCGGAAGGAGCCGCCCTTGTTCTGAAATCCAGTTTCGGCATAAGGGCCATGCTGGCTCCCAAATGAACCGGCGCGACTGAAACGACCTCCAGGGACGGTACCGGAGTCGCAGCTGACTGTGTCTGGGTTCGCATAGCCGGTGTATTTATGATGCCCATGATTATCGGCACCGCGAGAGCCGTAATCCTTGCAATATGCAGCAGTAGTTTTCTCCAATTTAGCTTTTGTGGCTTGCGCATAATCTGATACACCATAATCGCCTCGATTCTCGAAGATTTCCCACTCCACGTCCTCATGTTTTCGTAATCGGTGTACTCACCGCTAATCGCCGCCAACGAGAATCGCTAGATTGACGGTGACACTCGCAGGAAAAAATGGGCCTACGCTGCAGGCTCGATTCCTGAGCCTTGTTGATTGGGCTGAAACAGAAGGCGATGCATCCAACCGCACGCCGTCGTCTGTAGAGCCACTGCGAATAATGGCAGCGAATCGCGAATTCGCGAAGAGAGAGTGGCTGAAACAAGCGACAGCTCCCATATGAATCGGACTCCGCCCAAACCCAAGGCGAGCGCGACGGCGAGAGCCAGGAACGCCCTTCGCCGCTCGGCAAACAATCCTGAACAAATGAGGATTGATAAGGCTACCGCGAGGCACGTGACGTCGACGGCCGGTATCCACCAGTAGAAGATGACTGTTGTGACGAGCGCGCAGAGCATCAGCGCGAGCTGAGCAAAGCTGTCTCGAAATCCATAACGAACGGCGGCATAGGGTGCAGCCACCCACAAGACCATACAAAGCGCACCGAGCAATCCAAAGAATGGCACCCAGAGTTCGGGAGGCCTATGCACTGCGTGCACGCTATAGAGCGGCATGGGGAGCGCATGCACGAAGTACAGGCCGAAGAATCCAGTCACAGAACCAATGAGACTCCGCCAACTGAGTGACAGCAGTATTCCAGTAACGGACAACCAAAACCATAAAGTTCCTTGTTCTGCCGCTCCTTCGAAGAGATCTCCGACGATGGCGGCGGCTCGGCTTCGATCGGTAAAACGAGCTATTATCCACTCCGGCCAAAATGCATTAGGCATTCGCACCTTCAAGTAAACCGAGCCCTTGAAGCAGGCTTCGGTAGGAGCGTTGTGCACTGATCACGGCAACGCGGCCCTTCTTTGTCACGGTGATGTAACGTTTCGCGCGGCCGCCGCGTTGGGGCGTGGGATCGCCCAAGCGAGATACCACAAGCCCCTTCTCTTCCATTCGGTCGAGAGTGGTGTAAAGAGCACCGGGCGCTGGCTTGCGTTTCGTGTGCGCTGCGATTTCGGCACGAATCGTGACGCCATATGCGTTCTCGCCGAGGCGAAGAATCGCCAAAAGAACGATCTGCTCGAACTCTCCTAGCGATGCCGGCCGCGCCATAATGACTACAGTGTAGGCATTATCGTGCCCGATAGTCAACAGACGCGCTGGCGGTAGCGGGACTTTTACCTTGGATCCTGGCGAGGTCACTTCTACGAATAGCCGACTATACGTCCAGGTGGCATGAGAGTTATTAAAGGAGCTAATAAACATTCCTACAAATAATCTCAGCGTAAATCGACACCAGCTCTAAAATCTGTGGCGGTGGATCGGATCTTACGCGAGCGATTCGCCTCACTTCCGCCGCGGCACCGCGTCCATAAGAAGCGCGAGAGCCTGCTTGAAGCCTTTGTCTCCAGCTTGGCTGCCCTTGTAGTGTCCCAGGCGTACCACAACAAGGTCGTGAGACGGGATGATCAGAGTGGTCTGGCCGCCCACACCCGACATGTAGAATGCCTCCTTGGGTACGGGATACTTGCCGTCGCCATTGATCCAGAAGAAGCCGCCATAAATGGGGCGCTTGTCAGCTTCCCAGGCAGGCGCCAGCGTACTGACGAATTTGACGTACCCATCGGGCAAAATCCGCTCACCGTTCCAGATTCCATCCTGGAGATAGAGATTGCCAAGGCGGGCCCAGTCTCGCGCAGACGCGAGCTCGTACCCTTGCGTCAGAAAGTTTCCAAAGGGGTCCGTTTCCAGCACCATCGTTCGGATGCCGATCTTGTCAAACAGAGCGCGCTGCGGGAAGAAGAGATACTCCTCCCCGCGCTTCTGGATGGCAAGCCGAATGAGATAGTTGATCAATACGGGGTCGGTGTTGTGATAACGGCCCACCGTGTTCGGCGGCCACTGCGGCGGGCGGGTGGCAGCATAGTGGAAGGAGTCAACGCTGCCCGTGTAGAGATACAAGTGGTCAGGATACGTTCCGGATGGGTCGTAGTCTGGATCCTGGGGCGCCTTGATCCGCAGCCCGCTTGACATATGCAGGATGTCAGCAATCCGGATGTTAGCGCGCGGATCGCCCGCACTCTGCCACTCCGGAATGGGCGCCGGCTGCCACAGGTCGTAGACGCCTTGCTTGACGAGGACGCCCATCAGCGTGGCCGTCAGGCTCTTGCCCATCGACCAGCCTTCGAGCGGCGTGTGCGCGGTGATGCCATCTCCGTAACGCTCGGCAATGAGGCGTCCTCTCCAAGTCACCACGAAGGCGGCAGTCATCTCTGCGGCCGACCCGAAGGCTGCGTCCACTGCCTGTTTCACCTTGGCGGCATCGAGCTCCGGCGGCAGCGGCTCCTTGGCCAGAGCATCACCCATGGGCCACTGTTGTGTGGAGGCGTCGGGCAACCGACTCTTGAGTTTGACCGGTGTGAAATTCACAGAGTTCTTGCCCACGGGGAGCGTCACGCACCCCTGGTCACCCAGGTACTGGGCGGTGCGCGTCACGCCGTTCGGGAGCGTGATGTGCACGGCCTTGTTGACGCGGTCGATCACCGGTTTTCCCACCTGCGCGCGCTCGGCGTAAGGGCTGGTGAAGTATCCGACGTTCTCGGCGGCGAAGTCGGGATCAAGGCCAGTAACGAACACCGCTGAGCACATGATCTTGGCGAAGCCTGAGGTGTGATGTTCGAGCGGGTCCCCCGGAGGTGGTACGTAGGGAGTATTGAGCTCCAGCGATTTCGCGCGCGCGATGAGAGCGTCGCGGCTCGAGACCGTCGCTTGCGGCGGCACCGGGGCGCCCGCCTTCACTGCGGGAGTCTCGGCCTGGTATCCGATGGCGGCTGTACAGACTGTCAGCGCGAGTGCCGTTGCGATTGTGTGCATCCTCATCTCTTTACCTCCTACGCGGCGAGACCTGACCTCACTTATACTTGCCAGCATAAAGCGTTAGCCGTAGAATCGTCACAATTAGTTAAGCGCGAACATCATAATCCCACCTGACGCCCACTTGGACGTATTACGCGCTACTCGTTGAAGTGCCAGAGCAGTTGGCGTGCCCTCGCTTCAACTGCAACACGAATCATCGAGCGTCCTGCTCGCCGGGATGGAGAACGGCTGCGGGGGAAGATCGCTTTCGCTGAGCTTCCGAATGGAATCGACGACCGACGGCTCGCGAATCCCACGCCTTGCGGAATTCGCAAGAATAAAGACCAACCCTTTCGGTCTCATAACGCCGAAAGCCGGACGGAGCATCCGGCTTTCGCAAAGCAAAGTAGTTTGGTGGACGAGACCGGGATCGAACCGGCGACCTCCTCATTGCGAACAGTGGGGAAAATAAGCTAAGGCAAGGCGCCACAATCACTTAGCTATTTTCACGAGGCCCTTAATTGGCAAACCTGGCAAACCGGTTTTCTCTTTGTCTTTTCAGTGCAGTTCGACGGTGAGAAGCCGGATAAAATCACGCGCGGTGCCTGTGGCTGTAACGAGGACAAAGTCATTTTCGAGAACCCTCTGATCTACTCCGCAGCCGTGTTTCGTGTTCCAGGCATGAATTAGGACTCAAGGGTATGGGACGGTACGTGCCCCGCTCCGGGTGGGCTGAGCAAAAAACTTCACGCGAAAGCTGCTGCGGAAAAACAGCAATCCATCACACTTGTCAACCAGAGTTTCGACGAGCGAAAAATTGTAGTTTTGCGCTCAGACGCCTCGGACAAAACCGCGAAGCAAAACGAGTCCGACGATCACTTCCGGTTAGCACAAAAAATACACCTGGAATGTGCGGGGCGCGAACGGGCCCCGCACATTCCAGTATTGTCGGCGATTCCGAAGTAATCCAGTTGGGCATCGTGCGGATAAGTCCCGGGAACAATCGCCCCCTGTCGGCTCACCGTCGCGAGGCACGGTTATTCCCCACGAGATTCAGCCAGGTACATCAATCTTGACACTGCGCCTCGTTGCGAGAGATCTATTACAGTTTCGAGATACCGCTGTTGTCGCTCAAAGTAGCTACTACCTTCAAGCTGTTCAAGCTCCTCTCGATGGCCCAGCCTAGCACTTAGTCGTCCGGTGGCGGCCTTCAACAGACTTACAGTCCGGTCCTTGCGATCAATTACCTGAAATCCAGCAAGTCCCAACATGTTTTCGTTGAAGCCTAGGGGCACAAATTGCGTATTTCCGTGCACGGCTCTCAATCGAATTTCCTCATCGGAAATTGCACCGGTAATGACTCCGGCATCTGTAAACAGGAACTTTCCCGCAGGAATGAGAACTCGTGCCACTTCTCGGAACACTGACAAGCGATCGCGAAGATGAAGAATCACGTCCAATGACATGACCACATCAAAGGAGCCGCTCGCGAATGGTATCGGCTGATTCAAGTCGGCTTCGCGAAGCTTCACGAGCCCGTCTAGACCAAGAGAAGCAGCACGGGCGCGCCCAGCAGCGATTGCTTTCGCACTCACATCGATGCCGCTACCCTGACACCCGACATGACCTACAACGAAGGTCAGCGGCCCACCTGGGCCACAACCGAGATCGAGGAAATGGCTCGCGCGCGCGAGCTTGAGCAGGGAAATATCTTCTTGGAGTTCGTCTGCGGTCACCCACGAATGTTGGCCGATATCTTCTCCGTAGGCTTCGCGCCTGAGTTGCTGCCACAAGGGCGAATCAAACTCTTCATAAAGTTTGTCATAGCCCCGACCCTCGGGTTCTACAGGAATGGCCATTTGCACCTCGTCAATCCATTGCCGAAGCACGGGGATGTGGCACCGGCATCGCGGGGTCGCGTACCGAACTTTGAATCTTCAGTCGCGAGACGAAAAAGGCAGCCAACAAGTAGCAGCAAGCGATGAACGCGAAGCCCGGCAGAAGGCTACCCGTCCGCGTGCTCAAATCACCGATGATATAAGGCCCGAAAAAACCGCCAGCATGCCCGACGGAGTTGATTAGACCAAAGGTCGCGGCCGCCGCCGATTCGCTCAGAATCATCGTGGGCATGGACCAGAACGCTGGGTAGTACGCGAAGACGAAGCCGCCA
>QHZB01000159.1:0-1147 GCA_003224525.1 Acidobacteriota bacterium
TCCAGGAAATATAGCTGGAGACTACCAAAACAACGCCAAACGCGCTCAAGACCCCAGCCTTCCGCCAGCGATTCCCGGGTTTCTGAACCGCTCCTTGTACGCTTGGCAACTCGGTGATGGCTGGCGTGCCCGTTTGCGAGCTCTGGTTTCCGGCCTTTGCCTCGACGGCTATTCCGGCGGTGGAGACGACAGAGGTAAGAACTTGAGCCTCATCCCGTTTCGGGATGTCCGCACCTTCGGAAAGTACGACATCGGCTGTGAACTGATACCCCTTTCGGCTAATCGTAACGATCAATCGGTTGTTTTCGGAATTGTCAGCCAGTGCCTTTCGCAAGTGCGAAATATATTGCGTCAGATTCGCCTCTTCCACGAAGGTGTGTCCCCAGACCGCTCTGAGCAATTCGTCCTTTGTAATCAAGCGGTTGGGGTTTTGAGCCAGGAAAAGCAGGACGTCGAAGGCTTTCGGGGTCAGGGGGACAAGCGATTTTTCGCAGTATAGTGCTCGTCTTTGAGCGTCTAGCACATACGGTCCGAACTGGTACAAACGACTCATGGCAAAGCCGATAGGTCTTTCCCTGGGACTCTTCAGAGTTTTTCACCTTTTTTCAGCGATTTCTTGAGGACTTCCAAGAAGCCCTTCCTGCAGAATGCTGCTCCGTCAACGTGAGATTGACGGGCACGTTGCAGGTCGGCAGGAACACGAGCGAATTGTAGGCTTCATGCAATTTCGGTGCAAGGAGCGCTCTGTGCCAGCAGGTCGGGAAAGGCGCAACATCGCGCGCCAGAGCGGAGAAACGGCACTCGTGCTTGCCGCCAAAAGCGGTGATGGACAAGCATTCGAGATTTTCATAGAGCGTTACCAAGGATGGATTCTATGAGCCGCACGGCTTCAGCGAGAATCCTCTCAGTACTGCTTCCGTTGATGATGCTTTCCGCTTCTATTGTGCGCGGACAAGAAGAACCAGCAAAACTCCTGACCTTGGACGAAGCCGTTTCCCTGGCGCGATCGCACAATCGCGAGTTGAAACAGGCGGGACTGGAGATCCACAAACAGAAAGAAGCCTTGAGCGAAGCCAAGACGCAATTCTACCCTCGTTTTGACACTTACCTGCTCGCATCGGAACTTCTGAATCCGCTCGACTTCACA
>QHZB01000159.1:1186-8103 GCA_003224525.1 Acidobacteriota bacterium
CCCAGCCTCTTACCCAACTGTTTCGAATCGACCTCTCCATCAAGGAACAGAAACTAGGAGCAGAGCTCAGTCAGCAGTCTTATTTTGAACGTAAGCAGGGGCTTGTGAATGAGGTCCGTCGTACGTACTACGCAATCTTGCAATCCCAGGGCGAACTCGAATCGCAGCGCGCTCTGCTTGCCTACCTTGAAGAGTTGCAAAAGCTCACCGGTCGGCGCCTCCAACAAGAGGCAGTGCTGAAGGCTGACAGCCTCCGTATTACCGCCCAACGCACAAAGAGTCTCTATCAACTTACTGTCATCGAAGACGCCCTAGCGGACCGGAAGGAAATTCTGAACCGTTTGCTAGGCCGTGAACTCCAGACAGAGTTTTCGGTCGAGATGGTTCCCGCTTCGCTCCCCGAGGAATTGAGCCTACAGGGAGCAAGAAAAATCGCGACTGAGAAGCGACCTGAAATAAAGACCGAAACTATCAAGCGGGAACAAGCAACACTGGAGACGAAAATCGAGAAGACTCGATACATTCTCGACATTTCTATTCAGGCGAACTATGCGGCAAGTTCGAACATCTCGTTTCTCCCGCAGAGCGTGGGTGCGGTCGGCGTGCTTTTGACCTGGCAACCTTGGGATTGGGGGCAGAAGCGCCACAACGTTGCCCAGAAGGTTGATGCCGAAAGACAGGCACAACTTTCCATCGAGAGTGCGAGAGAGCAAGTTGTACAGGAAGTGGACTCAACATTTCGGCGACTCCGGGAAGCACGGGGGTTGCTCACGGCAGCCCAAGCAGCGCGAGACGCAGAAGCCGAAAAACTTCGCAACGAAATGGACGCCTATTCGCACCAGGCGATCGTGTTGAGCGATCTCTTGCAGCAACAGTCGTCGGTTGCGAATGCAGAGGACCAGTATCGACAAGGCTTGCTTGCGTTTTGGAGAGCGCGAGCCGATTTCGAACGCGCATTGGGTGAGGAGTAGCCCTATGAAGCTCGCCGCAAGTGCCTCACGAAGATGTCGAATATCAAAATTGGCGGGACTCTGTGCGCTGCTGGCAACGATGACTGGCTGTCATCGAGATACGCAAATCCCCGCGAGATCCCCGACACCTGTTCGTCTAGCGGAAGTAACTTCATACACATCTCCGGAAGGTCTCCGCTACTCAGCTTCTATCCTGCCCTTCGCACAGGCCGCCCTGTCCTTCAAGTCTTCAGGCTACGTAACAAGCGTTCAACAGGTCGTGGGGGCAGACGGACGTCGCCGGGATGTGGGCACAGGTGACTTTGTTACAGGTGGAACTGTTCTTGCGCAGATTCGTCATCAGGACTTGAAGAATCAGCTTGAACAGGCA
This sequence comes from Acidobacteriota bacterium, assembly GCA_003224525.1. GTDB lineage: Bacteria > Acidobacteriota > Terriglobia > Acidiferrales > UBA7541 > Acidiferrum. The sequence goes on from QHZB01000159.1 coordinate 2,528, forward strand.
CAAGCCCAAGTAAGTCAAGCCATGGCTCAACACGTCCAGGCCGAGCAGGATTACGACCGCGCGAAGGCCCTTTACGGCACTCAGAGCCTAACCAGACCTGATTTTGATCAGGCGCAAGCCAAATTTGATTCCACGCTCGCAACCGTGAACCAGACGAATGCCGCTTTGCATCAAGCGCAATTGGCTCTAGACGATTCGGATCTCAAGGCACCTTTCGCCGGGTACATCCTCACGCGAAACATTGAACTAGGAAATTTGGCGTCACCCGCGACTACAGCCTTCACAATCGCCGACACGAGCGCAGTGAAAGTTAGCTTTGGCGTGCCGGATTACGCCTTGCGACAACTACATCTGGGACAAGAGTTCATGATTCGCTTGCAGGATGACCCCAAAGGGTATCAAGGGCGTGTGACCAGTATTTCCCCAAGTGCGGACGAGCGGAACCGCGTTTTCACCGTAGAAGTGACCGTGTCGAACCATTCGGGTTCGTTGAAGCCGGGGATGATTGCGTCCATCACCCTCAGCGGCATTCCGCAACCTCCCGTTCCTTCAGTGCCCCTTAGCGCCATCGTTCCATATCCCTCGCAACCCAGCCGGTTTGCGGTAATGGTGGCCCAACAACATTCCGGCGAATGGACGGCTAGTCTGCGCGAAGTGCAGTTGGGCGCGACCCACGAAAGTTCGATTGGCGTCACGGGAGTGAAACCCGGGGAGAAGGTGGTCGCCGTCGGTGCCCAACTCTTGACGGACGGTGATCCCATCGAAGTCATTCCTTAGGTAAATGAGGCCATGGCACACAGAAGCGACCAGGATCGGATCGAAAAAACACGTAACGTCCCTAGGTTCTTCGTCGAGAACTCGCAGGTTTCCTGGGTTCTGCTCGTTGGCGTCCTCGTTTGGGGCTGGTTTGGCTACCATTCCATGCCACAACGAAAAGATCCTGATATTCCGGTCAGGGTGGCTGTAGCCTCCTGTTCATGGCCGGGTGCGACCGCACAACAAGTTGAGCAATTTGTTACCCGCCCGATTGAAGACGCCGTAGCCGAAAATAAAACCATCCATCCTGGAACGGCCGCCGACTACGGAATCCGTTCTGTCTCCATTCCTGGTTATGCGCACGTCTACGTGCAGCTTGCCGAGGATGTTTCGGACGTGAAGCGGCAATTCAGTGACATCAACCTCAAGTTAGATGCGCTGAACAGCCAACTACCTTCAGGTGCCGGTCCGATCTCGTTCCAAAGTGATTTTGGAGACACCGCCGCGCTAATGCTGACCATTGCCAGTCCAAAAGCGGACTCGGTCGAGACTGACATCCGCGCACGAGGCATTCAATCGGCCATCCAGGCGGCGCGGGCGGCGAAGAATTACAATGAGCAAGGTACGCCGGTTACTGTCGTTTATTCGTTTCCTCAATCTCTCTCCTCGAACAAGACCATACTGGACGCCGCAGAACTCTTTGAGCTGCAGGCAGACCAAGCGGGAATCATAAGGGCGCCGCAGGTAATCCTGGGGAGCGGGTTTATTGCTGTAGATGGCATCTCGACGGCAGACGACGCGGCGATCCATAGCTTCATCCAGACTTTCTTTCAGAGGCAATTACAGCGATCCGAATTGCATCCCGACGCTTGGGAACCAATCGTCATCCGCGATCCACAGGAAACTCCAGCCCGATTGGCCAAGGTCGCGGGCGATAAATACAGCTACGCCGATCTTGACGACTTTTCGGATTTGATCGCTCGCACGGTTCAGGGCGCGCCGGAAACGTCCAAGGTGGAAAGGCGAGGGCTATTGCCGCAGGTGGTCTATCTTGAATACTCACAGGATCGACTAGCTGCTTACGGGCTCCAACCAGGCGCGCTTGGAAGCGTGCTGCGTGCTCGTAACATCATTGCTCCCGGTGGCGCGTTCGAAACCGGACAGCAGCAGATTATTCTTAACCCGTCCGGCGAATTCGAAAATATAGACGCGATTGGTAATGTTGCCGTCTCCACTTCTTCGAGCGGAGCGCCAGTCTATCTCCGAGACCTGGTCGAAATCAGTCGCGGGTTCCAGAGCCCCGCCCAATACCTGAATTACTACACGTGGGAGGATCCAAAGGGGCAGTGGCAGCGGAGCCGTTCAGTCACGCTTGCGATCTACATGCGCGACCAGCGGCAAATCGCGACGTTCGGCCAATCCGTCGACGGGAAACTGGCCCAACTCAAAAAGATTCTTCCACCGGACCTGATCATCGCCCATACCTCTGACCAGCCCCTCCAGGTCAAAGAAAACATTCATCTGTTCCTGCGTGCATTGTACGAAGCGATCATCCTTGTCGTCGTCGTTTCTTTGATTGGATTTTGGGAATGGCGCCTGGCGCTCATCATGGCCCTGGCAATTCCAATCACGCTGGGCATGACCTTCGGCGTTTCGTATATGTTGGGAATCGACTTGCAACAAGTGTCGGTGGCGACGTTGATCATTGCGCTGGGTCTGCTGGTGGACGTACCCGTAGTTGCCGGCGATGGCATCAAGCGCGGCCTTGCGGCGGGCTTGCCGCGTGACATCGCAGCATGGCTCGGTCCAACCAAGCTGGCAACCGCCATCTTTTTCGCAACGCTGACGAACATCATCGCCTACCTGCCTTTCCTTATGCTCACCGGGAACACCGGGGAGTTTCTTAGAAGTCTTCCCATCGTGATGACGGCAGCATTGCTATGCGCTCTGGTCGTTGCGATGACTTTCGTTCCGTTGCTGGGGTACTACATCCAGAGGCCACCAAAGAAGAAAGAGCTAACGGTAGAGGAAAAGCGCCAGCGAGGTTTCTACGGTTTCTACAATCGGTTGGTAGGCCGGGCCATTCAGCATCGGTGGCTGGTGTTGGCGGGTTCTTTTGTCTTCTTGCTGTTCGGCGGGCTCGTGGCTTCGCACCTGAAGCAACAGTTCTTTCCTGAAGATGTTCAATATTGGTTTTACCTCGACATTTGGCTGCCGAATGATGTCACTTTGACGGCAACAAACGACGCTGCGATGAAGGCCGAGCAAGTCGTCCGTCAGATTGTGGAAGGTTCGGCGAAAACGGTTACAAACGAGGAATCGGGGAAGCATCTCCTCACTTCGATAACGAGTTTCATCGGTGGTGGTGGACCACGTTTCTGGTTTTCGATTTCTCCCGAAGCTCCCCAGACGAACTACGCGCAAGTCATCGTTCAGGTGAGCGACAAAGAAGCTACCCCGAAACTAATCGGACCTCTCCAAGCGGCATTGAACAAACAGGTGCCGGGAGCATGGATCACCGTACGGCAACTGCAAACCAATCCCGTAGAAACTCCTGTGGAAATTCTCATTGCCGGTCAGGCGGACACGGATTCTCGCACGGAAATCCAGGACATACAAACGCTCCGGACGTTGGCTTCACAAGTAATGAATGTTTTTCGACAGTCACCCGGAGTTGCGGTGCTGAGGGATGATTGGGCCCCCGACAGCCCCCAGGTAAAGATTGAGATTGATCCGGACCGCGCGAACCTAGTCGGCATCACGAATGCTGACGTAGCCAATTCGTCCGCAGCCGCGATCAGCGGAGCACCGGTTGGCACGTTCAAAGAAGGGGACAAGAATATCCCGATTGTTGCCCGCCTGCGCCCGCAGGACCGCGCACAGTTGTTGCAGATCAAGAGTCTCTATGTTTATTCATCGCGGCAGGACACTCGAGTTCCTCTACTTTCTGTTGCAACCGTGAAGAACATTCCTGAAACAGGCCGGATCCGTCGCCGCGAACATTTTCGCACGATCTCGATATTGTGCTTTCCCGCGCCCGGAGTCCTCGCTTCGGAGATTCTTGGACCGATCGAATCCAAACTGAAAGATCTTCAGAACAGACTTCCGCCGGGCTACCAATTGCATATCGCTGGTGAGAAAGCGAAGCAGGACGATGGATTCCTGAACCTCGCCGTCGTTCTCCTAATCTCTCTCGTGGGGATCTATCTGGCTTTGCTCGTGCAGTTCAAGAATGCTGTCAAGCCCTTGCTTGTGTTTGCGGCCGCACCGTACGGAGCCATCGGAGCGTTGATCGCTCTGGCGATCATGGGTACGCCCTTTGGGTTCATGGCATTCCTGGGGGTTGCAAGCCTCATCGGGGTCATCGTCAGCCATGTGATCGTGCTATTCGACTTAATCGAAGAAATGCACGAAAAGGGGGAGCCGCTGGAGCGCGCGCTTCCCGATGCCGGCATTGATCGCATTCGACCCGTGATGATCACTGTGGCCGCAACTATCCTTGCGTTGTTTCCTCTCGCACTGGAAGGTGGCCCGCTCTGGAAACCCCTGTGCTACGCCCAGATCGGCGGACTTGCCGTCGCTACCTTCATCACTTTGCTCTTGGTCCCAGTCTTCTACTCGATCTTTGTTCTCGATCTCAAGTGGATCAAATGGGAAACGAGTGAAAACCGACAGGCGCACTAAAAAGCGGAACCAACAACGTGACCAACACGCTCAACAGGCAATCAAAGATCCATGGGAGGATGATGTGGATCTAAAACTCACTGGAAAAATTGCTTTGGTAACAGGATCGACGGCGGGGATCGGTTTTGCGATCGCCAAGTCACTTGCGAGCGAAGGCGCGCACGTCTACGTGAACGGACGCACGCAAGTCCGCGTGAATGCAGCAGTGGCGGGAATCCGATCGAGTGCAGCATCGACTAAGGTTGATGGCATTACGGCGGACTTTTCAGGTTTAGCCGGCGCAGAGGCGGTGATTGCGAAACTTCCCGCTGTGGATGTGCTGGTGAACAATGTGGGCATTTTCGAGCCTAAACCGTTTGCGGAGATCCCCGATGCAGGGTACCGATTTTTCGAGATAAATGTAATGAGCGGAGTGCGGCTCTCGCGACACTATCTCGCGGGCATGCTGAAACGGAACTGGGGCCGTATCCTATTCATTTCGAGCGAATCGGGAGTGCAAATTCCGGCGGAAATGGTGCACTACGGAATGACAAAGACTGCACAGATTGCCGTGGCGCGCGGGATCGCAGAGTCGGTGGCTGGAACTGGCGTAACGATAAACACTATTCTTGCCGGGCCGACGGAGTCGGAAGGTGTGAGCGGATTTGTTGAGGCGATGGCGAAGCAGCAGAATAAGTCGAAAAAAGAGATGGAGAACGATTTCTTTGAACATGCGCGGCCATCATCCCTTCTGAAGCGTTTTGCCACTGTCGACGAAGTTGCGGCGATGGCGACCTACGTGGCTGGGCAGCTATCCTCGGCGACGAACGGGGCAGCACTGCGAGTAGATGGCGGCGTCGTGAGGGCGATTCTCTAAATGAGAAGTGGAAAAAGCAAGAAGGACTGCTAACGCGAAAACAAACGCACACCTACTTGGGAGGCAGCCGCGTCTGCGACGCAAAGAAGATTCCCTGAGCGTAGCGCGCGAACGAGACGATAGATGGCGGAATGTGATTCGGCTGCCACGATTCGTCGAAAATGCGCAAAGATTCGTCGGACTCTACTTCGCCTCTTGCAGGCATATGTGTTAGTATAAACCTCGCATGAGCGCACGGATTCTTGTTGGCGGTTTATTGGCGGTTTTGGCAGGGACAGCT
>QHZB01000227.1 GCA_003224525.1 Acidobacteriota bacterium
TTGCTTCGGTCAGCGGCCTGAGCGGAACCGGGGCGGGAATCGGGACCATCATCGCATTCGAATTGATCGGACATTTTTCCGATGCGCGCCAGGCGTCCGGCACGCATTCCTTTGACCCCATCGTAATCTTCGCCGGGCTTATTCCATTCATCGGAATGATCCTGGTCTTGTTGCTCGTGCGCAATACGCGCGCGACCGACCAGGGGCTGGTACGGCGAATATGAACTGCCTGTAATGCGCACCACGGCGACTAAGAAGAAGATTGCAAGAGCGATGGCGCCCGTGCGCAGGTGAGCTTTCCCGGAAGAGACTTCACCTCCGGATATCCCCCCGCTATTTCTTTTGATCCGGTTGCGAGAAATCGGCGATTTCTGAGAAGGCCAACCGCTTGGCTTAGGTCACTATGCTTTCCCACAGCGCTGCAAAAAGGCCTCACGGTGCTGGCGGTCGCGAAACGCTTCGGTGCCGCCGGCACGGGTCGTGGACAGGCCGGCGCTGGCATTGCCATATTCAAGGCAATCCTGAATGTCGGCTCCATGAATGTACTTGTGCAGGAAGCCAGCGTTGAAACTGTCGCCTGCCCCGACGGTATCGACGGGCTGACCGGAGAGCGAAGCAGCATAAAATCGGTCTTTGCCCCGTTTGGCGATTGCGCCTTGCGCACCGCACTTGATGACAACGATGGGAACGAGACGTGACAGCGCATCAAGCGCACTATCGAGGTCGCCGGTTCTCACGAGCTTGCAAGCTTCTTGCTCGTTCGGCAGAAAGACATCGACGCTTTGGAGCACGGTCTTAACGTCTTTCGCCCAGAGATTTTCCGGGTCGTCGTTGGTGTCAAGCGAGGTGGTGAGGCCGGCTTGCTTCATTCGCCGGAACAGTTCGGGCAAGTCGGGACGCAATGAACGCAGAAGAAAAAAAGATGAGAGATGAAAATGAGCGGCGCTTGTGAGGTAGTCCAGGTTGAGGTGGGTATATTGCAAATCAAAGGTGGTACCCGGGTAGGTGAGAATTTGGCGGTTCTTGGCGAGGGGAAGGATTACGGTCACGCCGGTAGTCTTGTCTGGAAGGCATTTCACGCCCGAGACGTCAACGCCACTTTCCACGAGACGGTCCACACAGAATTTGCCGAGCGGGTCACCTCCGATGCAAGAAGTGAAACCAACACGGCTGCCCAAGAGAGAAATATTGTGGGCAAAGATTGCAGAAGAGCTGCCGAGGGTCATCGCAAAATCGTTGGCCAGGTGTTCTCTCTCGGGTTCAAGTACTGCAGGAAGACCATACAGAATCAAATCGCAGTTCAGTTCACCCAGAACGCTGATGTCAAAACGCTTCACCCCGTAGTCTCCTTTTTTCCTACAACCGTTCTATGTGAACGCCTTGCTCAATGCGCGAAACGTCCTCCCGCACAATGCGGCCGGGGAATGCCGCGAGGCAATTCGACGTTCCGCAAGCAACCGCGAGCGCTAGGCTTTGCTCGAACGAAAGGTCCGTTGCGGCAGCGAAGGCTAATCCAGCAAGAGCCGCATCACCGCAGCCAACGGTAGATTTTGGGCGTAGAGGAGTGGTCCACGCGTGAATTGTCAGCCGATCGTGTTTTCGAACGCCGACAAGGCCGCGATCGCCGAGACTGACGACGGCGGAGTTCGCGCCCAGGTCCAGTAACTTACGGGCGGCTTGTGCCGCAGAGATGGGATCACGTATGGCAACTTGCGTGACAAACTCCGCTTCTTCCCGATTGATTTTTACCAGGTCCGGTCCGGCGGCCAGTGCTTTGGACAGTGGCAAGCCACTGGAATCGACGAATGCCAGACAATTCGTAGATTGCGCCGAGCTGACGAGCGCGGCACAAGCTTCGGCTGGAACTCCAGGAGGAAGGCTGCCGGAGATCACCGCGATTCCCTTGTTAGCCGCAAGCTGAAACGCGCTTGCACAGACTTGCTGAAATTCGGACCATTCGGACTGAGTAATCGTTCCTCCGGGCTCAAGGATCTCGGTAACTTCTCCCTGCCATCGTTTCTATCTCCAGAAGGCGAAGTCCCGCAAGCAACTCTCTGCCCGTGGCGCCGCCGGAGAAACCAATCCATGTTGGAGTCGCGCCCAGGCCTTTGAGCGCCATGGCGACGTGCGCGGCCTTGCCTCCGGGGTTGCGATAAACTTCTGCGACGCGATTGACGCGGCCCGCAAGAAATCCGTTCACTATAAGCCGTGTGTCGATCGCGGGATTCAAGCTCACGCAAAAGAATGCGGATGCGAGGGGATAAGGGTGTGCAGCTGGCTTATTCATCTGCGGGATAGTTTTCCGACCACGGCGTGGCAGCTTTGAGGCTTTCGTTGATGCTTCGCATATTTTGCACGCCCTGGCTTTCAAGCCATTCCTGAAGCGCATCCGCACCACCGTGGACAAACACACCCACGCCATCCTTCCAGGTTGCGCGTCCGCAGAGGACACCGCAAAAATGTACACCTGCTTCCGAGGCCAGTTCGAGAGCCTCATTGAAGGCGCGATTGCTCACCCCAGCGGAGAGAAACAGGAACGGTTTGGCGGTTACCGCAGCGGCTTGTCGAAAAAGCTCTAGAGCTTCTGCGCGAGTGTGTACGAATGTTCCGGAAGAAGCCGAGGAGCCTTCGACATAGGCCATGGTTACGGGCACGCCGACTTTCAAGACATCGACGCAATAGCGCGGCTGGGAAAATTCTCGCATCGCACTCGTGAGAATCGCCGGCTTGCATCGCACGAATTGAGGACTTTTATCATCCATCCCGTCCTGGTACGGAACAATTTCCAGGAAGAAAGGGACGTCACAGCCGGCGCATTCCGAGCCGACGCGCTCGACCCAAACCCGTTTGCGCTCCAGTATTTCTGGTGCATCGGACAAGGCATAGTACAGCAAAGCCTTAATGGCGTGTGCGCCGGCGTCGACCAACCTGCGCACGGACCAGTGCTCCAGAAGCCGGGGAAGGCGAGAAGGAACTTTAGGGTCGTACCCACTTACTTCATAGGCCATCAGCAAGCCTGAGGATGGAGCACGCTGACTGGCAGCTGGCAAGCCGTACTCCGGCTCGAGTAGCACGGCGCTGGCATGCGGGGAAAGCGCGCGAACGACAATGGATTTGAATTTCTCAAGCTGCTCGCGTGGCACGGAAGACTTTTCGATTTTCGATTCGGCGGAGAACAGGCTGCGCAACGCGTCACGCTGGTCGATGGCAAGCGCGGCAATCACACCACGAGAATCCGAGACGGCTTCTAACCTCTTTCGCTTGCCAGATGACAGTCTCACTCCAATCCTCCTTTCCAAGAGGCTGTGACAATCGAACTGAAGATGCTAAGCCCAAAAAGCGCTGCCTCACTAGTGCTCTTTTTCGTTACTCCGGCGACGCCAGGTGCCCGAAATCCTCACGGTAAACACAGTTCCCTAATCGGACGGAAGGATGGCTCCGCGTTGAAATCGCCGACGGCATCCAGCGAGGAAATGCCGATGTTGCCGGGCTCTATGGGACTACAATCATCACAAATCCAGAATGGAGTAAAGCCCGTTTCGGATTTTGCGAACAGATTAAATGTGGTTTGCCAGCCGCCGACGACAGCATCGGCCCACCGGGACATAGCTGATCCATATTGTCGGCCGCGGCCGACGGGCAAATCGTAGATGGCGTAGGCAACTGCGCGATGGCGGGAAACATAGCCGTCAACTCCGTAGTCGCTCTCCGGCTGGAATTGATTATAGGTTATCCCGCCCAGGCTGGAGCTGCCGGTGTCCAAGGCGGTCGATTTCTAGTCCAAATAGGTATAGGAGACGTTGAACATCAGGCCGTGGGAAAAACGATGATCGAACTGGGTCTGGAATGCATTGGTCTGCGCATGGCCGTAGTTTCCGTGACTTAGGACAAAGTCGCCCAGCGCCGGGAAACGATAACGCGCAGCGACTGCGGAACGAGCGAAGCAGCTTCTCCAGGAAAAAGACAAAGAGCAACCGTAAAAATCTGACGTAGCAGACCCCACGTCCAACCATGAATTTTCTGGAGCGAGCTTCATCTGCGACGCTCTTAGATCCCTCATGGCCGGGGCGTCGGGGGGACTGAGTGGCTTCCGGTCAGCGCTTCGCAGCGCTCGTATTCGAGTTTCGCTTTTTCGGTAATGCCCTGCTTCCGGTAAACTGGGGCCAGCATGCAATGAAGATTGGCGCTCTGGGGAGATAATTCGACCGCCTTTTCCAGTTCCGTCTGGGCCTTCGGAAGTTGATCCAACCGGGTGTAGGCCTTCCCCAACAGTTCGTGCGCCCGAGCCTCGCGGGGAGCGATCTCAATCGAGAGGAGAAGATTGGAAACTGCTTCCTCCGGGTGACCCTGATCCAGGAGAAGATCGCCGAGATCGATGTACGGCCCAGGATTTTTCCGGGCCGCGCCTGACTGCCAGGCCATGGCTTGGTGGTAGGCCGCGATGGCCTCCTCGTTGCGACCTAGTCCGGCATACGACAAACCAAGATTGTCTTCAGTCTTCACATTTTGCGGATCGAGCTTCAAGCACTCCTCAAACGCGCTGATGGCTTCGGCGAATCGATTTTCGTTGTATTTCGTGCGGCCGAGGTAGTACCAGCTTTCGGAATCCTTCGGATTCCATTTGAGCGAGCGGGTCAGCCATTTGTCGGCGTCAAAATAGTCGTCGAGCAATACATAATCCAGCGCAACGACTTTCAAATCGAAAGCGGAAGGATCATGATACTTCGCGCCTTCGGTGAATTCCGCGAGAGACTCCCGCGCTTTTTCCGCGCGAGAATCGGAAGGTGGTGCGCCCGGACGCAATTGAAGAATTCCGACCATGGTTCCCGTGGTTCCGTCGCTGCCTGCGTCCGCCTGGATTTCCCGGAACAAAACATAGCCCAGCAGAAAGTGACCCTCCGCAGAGTTGATGTGGCTGGCAAGGTACTTGCGCACTGCGCGGTCCGCGTCAAAGGTCATGCCCCTTTGAAGAAGGAATCTCGCCTCGACAAGCGGGGCATCCGGTGGATCAGGATCTCGTATTTCAATAGGCTTCTGCGTCGGAATCGACGCAACAGGTGAATTGAGTCTGTTGGGAGCGGTTTGGGCGTGGACCAAGCACGCCGGGTGGAGGAACAAGAAGGCCACTGCCGCGGTGACAATAGAGAGAATCCTCTTATCCACGTTGGGGACACCGGTTCTCGTCGGGTGAGATAAGAGATCCATCGCATTGCTTTAAGCACTCAGAAGAAACTTCCTCGCCGCGTGTTCAGTTAACCATGGCTAATAGCCATTTCCTGGAAATGAGACAAATAAAAGTGCTAACGATGGATTTTGGGCGCAATCGAATCGTTGCACTTGAAACCACAAATAGTTTTAGCCGATAGCTAACTCATTTTCAATGCGAAAGGCGGGCCGGGAGCTCAGAGAGCCAAACCCTTCTGATCTACTATCTGGGCGGGCTGGAATTCGGCTCGCAAAACGAATCACCCCAAGGAGGGGTCCCCACCGCCCCTACCAGTTCCATCTAGTCAAGAACTCTCGCCGTCTTTTTCTCATAAAAGAGGGGCGAAGCCTGAGGCCGCCCCTCTTTTCTCATCTTAATTGCGTGCTGCCCTGCAAACCAGAACGGAGTCCTCTAGCGAATGGCGCAGCCGCTCTGTCGATCAAAAATTCAGCCGCAAAGCGAGTTGAATGACGCGCGGAGAATGGGCTGGATCGAAAATAATGCCAAATGAGCCGCAATCCACACAGGTATCCGGATCAGCCCGCCCCGTGCGATTGAAAACGTTGAACATGTCCGCGCGGAACTGGACTCCGACGCGTTCTGTAATCCGGGTATTCTTCACAATCCCAAAATCCTCGCTACTGTGGCCTGGGCCGCGGGTGTGCGGCAGAAAACCGGGCGAATTGCCAAAACGAAGAGCGAAGGAGTTACCGGGTGAAAGCGGTGCAGTCGCAAATGCAAGGGGATTCAGGTACTGCGTCCCATTGGTCACGTCCAGACCATGCGACGGCACCGTCTGGGGGACTCCCGGGATGACATCCGCGCGCAATCCGGCAAAAGAAAAAAAGCCGAGGGAGGCGGACGACGTGATAACCAGGGGATCGCCAGACAAGTAGTTCTGAATGGCGGTAACCTGCCATCCGGACGCCAGGCGGTCGAGCGGCCCGCTGGTGTTCACCCATTTCTTGCCATGCCCGATCGGCAACTCATAGATCCAGGTGAGTTTCAGGACCTGCGGAAAATCGAAGCTAGCGATCGCTTTTTCTGCCTTGCGGTTATAGAAGTCCTGAACCACCTGACTGCCGGAGGCAGAGAGAGCGCTATCCGTGTCCGTTAGAGTCTTAGACCACGTGTAGGCAGCGATGAAGCTCAGACCATGGCGCGTAGTTTTGCGACCCATGAGTTGGAGAGAGTGGTAAGTGGAATTTCCCATGGTCGGATAGTTGTTGACCAGCCCCTGAAACTGAGGAAAAGGCTGAATGGCTGCAGCCACCGACGTGTCGTAGTTGTTGTTCTCAAAATCTGGATAGGGCAGCCCGGTGATTCCGAAGCTAGCTAGGATCGGACCATTAACCGGGTCCGCCAAGTCCGTCGCCAAGTCGTCGGAGAGAATATCTCCTAACGCCATGAACTTCGCGGGCGCCTGGTTGAATGAGGAGCCAAAGTAGCCGTTCAGAAGGCGCGTGCCTTTCGAGCCCACGTAGTCGGCCTGAAGGAGGACGTCATGGGGCAGCAAGTACTGGAATCCGGCACTCCAGTTCTGTACATACGGCTGTGCCGCAGCGTTCCTGGGCATGAAGTCGAGAAACTGCCCATTAGCCGATGCCGGATCGCGGTTCGGCAGTGTACCCGTAAAGGCGGGAACCCCCACTTGCGCCTTGCCCGGCAAAGCCGCGGACTTTAGTGTTGACAAGTAAATAACTGGATCTGAGGAGAATCCGGTCGGAGAGGATCCCCTGTTCAAATTCACAGCACTGTTGAACCCGAAAAGGTTCTGGCTGCCAAAATTGTTCTCGATTGGAGGACCGTACGAGATTCCGTAACCACCACGGAAGACGAGATTTCTGTAGATCTGATAAGCCAAGCCGAAACGCGGTCCAAACTCCTTGAAATACCAGTCTTGGAAAGAGTTGCGGTGAATGCAGGTTTGGCAACTGCCGAGGAACACCAAAGCACCAGGAATGTTGTCGGCGCCAGGATTCGGAACGGTGGGATCGAATCCCGACTCACGGTTCTGCGCTTCTCTCTGGGGCATTGGGATCTCCCAGCGCAGGCCGAGGTTGAGAGTGAGTTTGGGAGTGGCTTTGAAGTCGTCCTGGGCGAAAAACGTGTAGAGGCCGGCTCGATAGCCTGGTTCGGTCCTGTAGATGGAGCGGCTCCCGCTATTCACTGCGCCTAGCACCAGGCTAGCGAAAGCATGGCCGGTGTCCGAAGTGAAACCAGGCAGGGAGGTTTCGCGATCCGTAAAATTGAAATCGCCGGATTTGGGACCGGGTTCCAGCGTGTTGTAGCGGTAGCGGCGGATCTCGGCACCGAATTTCCAACTGTGTTTACCCTGCAAATACGTGAAGGTGTCTTGGTATACGTAGCTTTCTGACGGATCGTCGTTTTCGCAGCCGACGCCCAGCGCAGTTGGAAGACGGGAGAAGCGGGAGTTCTTAAAGTGGATGGGCGGAAAGCAGTCGTTCGGAATGCCGGGAATGCCCAGTTGCGAAGTGAACTGACCGTTTTTGGTGATGTTGTTTTTGTTTTGGAAGCGGTTGTATCCGGCGGAGAACTCGTTGACCATGCGCGTGTTGATGGTCCAGGAGTGCGCGAGGCGAACCTGGGGGCCGCCGACGAACTGGCGCTTGATAGGATTGATGGGCTCTCCGGGGAACGGCGGGAAGCTTCTGCCGTTGCGGTTGAAGCGGTCGCGTTCGTTCCAGGTGAAGGAGCCGGAGAGCTTCTGATTGGTGGTCAGCACATGATCAATCTTCCCTGTGTAGGCATTGCGAGACAAGGTCGGACAGCAACCGCTGAAAACGGGGGTGTTCCGCGTGGTTTTATTGTTAGCCGGATCGGGAAAAAGGGCCAAGTAGGCAGAGCCGGCAGTGCTGAACTCCGCCGCAGGAATGACGTTCAATTGGCCGCCGGAGGAGAACGGGTCACGGATGGTGGCGTTTGCATTCGCGACTATGCTCGTCTTCGTGTCCAGCTGCCCCGCAAACACTTTGCGGGTAGTCGTCGGATCGTAGATCTCGTTTTTGAGAACAGGACGGCCTAAAGCGTCCGTGCACGGCTGGTCCCCGGTGGCTCCGCAGGTCTGCAGCTGACCACCCAGCACGGCGCTAAAATCTCCGTTCTTCATGGCCGGCGTGGGCAAGGTCATCGTGCCGTTGAAGAGAAAGCTGTGCAAACGATCGCCTTCATAGTTGAAGAAGAAAAAGGTGTGATCCTTGCGGAGCGGGCCTCCGAGCGTCCCGCCAAAATTGTTCTCTTTTTCGTTTCCCTTGGGAGCGATACCGGCGTTTGCCAAAGCGCCGTTCGCGTTAAACATGGGATTTTTGTTGTATTCAAAAAGCGTCCCATGAAAGCCATTGGTTCCTGATTTGTAGCTGAAGTTGGCGATTCCACCACCGGTCTCGCCGTACTCTGCTGAATAATTGGAGGTCTGGACTTTGAATTCGCCAATGGCGTCCGTCCCCGGACTGAATTCGTCGAGACTTCCACCACTGAGGTCGTACCGGCCAAGCGTTACACCGTCAATGAGGATTTCGTGGCTGAAGAGCTGCCCACCGTTAATCGACCCCGAAAACGTGTCGCCGACAGTTCCGGGAAGACTGGTGAAGATGAAAGTTTGCAGCTGTCGTCCTCCATCGCCCACCTCAATTGGCAGAGTCTCGAACTCCTCAGCGCTCACCGCAGAGCTCACTTCCGCCGTGGAAGGCGTGAGGAGCGGCGTCTGCGACGTGACTTCCACCTTTTCCGATTGGTTTCCAACCTGCAGCGTGAGGTCCACCGTCACTACCTGCGCGACTGGTACGAGAACTCTGTCTGCTATTTCTGTTTTGAAGCCCTGTTTTTGCGCTTCCAGGCGGTACGTTCCGGGAGGCAACGCAACCCTGTAATAGCCGGCGCTGCTGGTTGTGGCTGTCCACTTTACGCCGGTCTCAACGTTCGTGATGGTGAGCGGAAGATCGGGAACTACGGCGCCGCTCGGATCCTGTATTGTTCCCGTGATGGCGCCAAGATTGCCTTGCCCAGACGTCGGGCTGGAAAGCAAAAGCAGAGTGCAACTGAGCAGAATGATCACGGAGAACTTGGGCATGAGTACCTCCTGCGGTACCAAAATTCACCGGGATCCAACATTCCGGGCGAATGGTTCCGAAACATCTAGCACAATAGATAAGCAAACGCAACAAAAAATGAATCCATAAACGACACAAAGAGAAAGTATAGGAAAGTATTAGCGTGCGCTATGCTTTCGCAATTTGACCCAACCGAAAGAGACACCCTATACTTGGCTTACGGACACGGTGCATGACCCCTAAAGCTCGTCTGCTAACAGAACAGCGACGCCGGAGCGTGCTGGACCTGGTCGACCAAGACGGCCAGGTAACTGTCGTGGATATGGTTAAGCGGTTCTCCATTTCTGCCGTCACCGTCCGCAACGACCTCGACGCACTCGCTTCTATCGGCGCGGTGGTGCGATCGCACGGCGGCGCCGTGCGGCGCCTGGAGGCCACTCAGGATTACCCTCTCCGCACCAAAGAAGCTCTGCACAGGGATGAAAAAATCAAAATCGGCAGGGCTGCGGCAGAATTGGTACGGCCGGGCGAAACCATCATTCTCGATTCCGGAACGACCACCGCGGAGGTTGCCCGGCATTTGAAAAGAATGAGAATTCAATCGCTTACGGTCATCACCAATGCCTTGAATATCGCGGTCGAACTAGCGGATACACCTGAAATTACCTTAATTATGATCGGTGGACTGCTGCGTCCGGTGTCCTGCTCCTTCGTCGGACCGCAGGCGGAGGCCATGATGAACGAGTTCCATGCTGACCGTCTTTTCCTTGCTGTCGACGGTTTCGATCTGGAGAACGGACTTTCGACACCGGATGTGCTGGAAGCGCAACTTAATAACGTGATGATGCGTTCCGCGAAAGAGGTCAATGTTGTCACGGATTTCAGCAAATTGGGCCGGAGAAGCGTTTCAAAGATTGGCCCCTTGGACAAAATCCGGCGCCTGATCACGGATAAACGTGCGACTCAGGAATTTACCGAGGCACTTCGCAAAAAGGGTATCGAGGTCATCGAGGTGTAGCACCCTCCATGGCCAAGCGGCTGAAGTGATAAGACATTCGGTTTTCGGGCAAAAGCAAGGATTCGCGAAGCGAGGCTTGGCCTTGCACGTCGTGCCCAAGCGCCAGCTGCAATACTCCCACCGAATAAGCCCACCAACTCTGGTGGTCGCCGGTTCGTGCATTCGTTTCCGCTCGCGACAAGGCTGAAGAGAGACGTTCCTGCCATAGAGCTGGATCATAGCTGCTCAGCTTCTTGGCCGAGGCCCATGCCCATACGGCGTCCGATGCATCGGTCGCTTGCGCCGAAAGCCGGTACCTTCGCTCCGCCTCTTCTCTTTGGCCGCAAGCAGAAGACAATTCACCGAGCAGGTAGTTTGTTCTTGCCGAATTCAGTAGTGGTTGTAAGCCGTCTTGCGTAAACGAAAGGCCTGGAACCGGAGAACCCAGTGCTCTCGCTGCGGCGAGAGCGTCCTCGCAGTGGCCGCTTCGTCCCAGCCCAAGGGCTTCCTGCAACTTCACCTCAACCCACACTTGGCGAACGTTTGTTCCGCCTTCTTCACTGCCAAAGAACCGATTCCGGAACAATTCAATCGCGCCGCTATAATTCCCTTCCTCAGCGCGGTTCAAAGCCAGTTCATACACCAAACTAGTGGGCATGCGGTCCAGGTCGGGATAAAGCTCAAGTGTTTTCACTCGCTCCGCCGCGGGTTTTGCCAGAAGAGTCATTGCGGCAACCGCACCGGAATAGTTCACGATATTCGATGGATCATTTTTTATTCCTTCCTCGAAGGCATTCAATGCACTTGCGAAGTCCCGCTTGGCGTGAAGCAACGCTAATCCGAGACTGGCTTCCAGCACGGGTATTTGGGGATTGAGCTTCCGCGCTTGTTGCCACTCGCTGAGAGCCTCGTCCGTTTTTTCGCGGGCGAAATACCAGGTCCCCAGCAGGTAATGGGCGGTTGCGTCTTTCTCGTTCGTGCGAATGGCGGCTTTGAGCGCCTGCTGCTCTTCGACTGTGTTCGGGAATACGTATGCAGTCGAAAGGCGAGAGGCTTGCAAATAGTCATTTACACCCGACTCCCCGAGCTTCTCGCGGCAGTACCCGCGGAAATAAACAACCAAGGGGTGGTTTTGGGGGGCGACCGCGCCCGGTTCGCTCTGGTCCGCCTTCGGGGACGGATACTCACGTGAGAGAACCTCCACGGCTCGACGATAAAGTCCCAACCGCGCGTATTCCGATGCAAGATCTAAGACACGATAGGGATCCCCTCCCAGATGGGCGAGGTTTGGCTTTCCAAGTTCCTCGCGTAGAAAATCGCTCAACGGAAAGCGCGCGAGCCGTTCCCTTGCTAGCTTCTCCCCGTCTGCTGTCCTTCCGAGCGCTTGTAATACAGCGGCCAGTTCTTCCGCTACACGCAGGTCTTCCGGAACAGATTGGAGGCTTTGCGTCAGAGAGTCTTTAGCCTGCTGCAAGGCACCCAGGCGTGCCTGCACTTCAGCAAGGCGCAATGCAGCAGCCGCGCGATAGGTAGGTAATCGCATCGCTTCCTGATAAGCGTCAACAGCATCTTTCTCTCGTTCGACACCCTCGTACGCGATTCCAAGATAATACGAAATCTCCACATCGGTGGTATTTCGGTCATGAGCGGCAGCCAGATGAGATAACGCTTCTTCAAAGCGCTTCAGACTAGCGTCGAGTCGTCCCACCGCTTTCAACAATTCAAAATCTGCGGGGAACTTCACTACCGCCTTTTGATACGTTTGCACGGCGGCTAACAGGTTGCCGTTCAATTCTTCAGTCTTGCCTTGCTGGAGCCAATCGTCTTCGGTTCGACGCGTCTCCTCCGGTACAGAATAGGAAATTTGCGGGCCGACTTTGATTTCCGAATCCGGCGCCCAGTCATACTCGCCTTCCGTCTGCCTCAACAGCAGAGCATTCTCGCGGTTCTTGAGTTCAAACGTATACTTCCTGCTGGCATTTGGAATGCGAATTTCTTTCCTCCACACTCGCTCTGGTACTAAATCTGCTTTCTCGTTGAGTAAGGAAGTGTTTCCATCCAAAATTTGGATCTCAGCAGCCGGCAGCTTTCGATTGGCATTGAAGGAGACCTTCAACATGCCGGTCCTTCGCTCCAAATGTACCGCCCCGGCAAGATTCGCGCGGGAAATCCCATCCGTATCTCGGACGGGTATCCAGTATTCTGTGAAGGCTATGTATTGCCGCGGCTCAAGGAATGCATACGTTTCCTGATTTCGGAAGAGGCCCGCTTGCAACTCGATATAGGCGCTATTGTTGTCAGAGAGTGCCTTGCGCCAATCAAGGCCATCCGCGTCAACACCCCAGGACCAAATTTTCTTAGCAGGTAGTTCGGCATAGTCGGCAAAATGCACAGTTCCGGTGTTTGTTCGGGGATGCCAGACACCCATGAAGTTTTCCCGGCTTCCATGGACGAACAATGATACTGGTCCGTCGGTCTGGTTGTGTATGACGCTGAGATCCTTCCCTTTCGAATCGATCGGCCACCTTTGCACTTCAGCAAACCCATGTGCTGCGGCAAAGCGCATGGGGTATTGGATCTGAGAATCGTCCCAAACCTGCACAGCGGCATTGTTCCACCAATAAAAACGATGCCGCACATCGCTTCGATTACTCAGTGTGACGCGCTGTTCGAGAACGGTGGAACCAGGACGCAGAGTCAATTCGACGGACCATTCCATTCCATAAACTCTGTCGACATTGCCTACGGTGATCGACGCGCTGCCGTCCTCGTGGCCCGCATATGCGAAATCCACAGGTGACATGGAGACCCAATTGTGAGAAACAGGAAAGTTAAACTCGACCCCGAATGCGGCCCAGGCTCCGCGGTAGCCGATCCTGGCTTTCTTGATGGAAGGGTTGGCATAAAACATCGGCTGCCCGCTGATTTTGTCGGCGCACGTATAAATATGCCCGCCCAAATCCGGCAGCACCGAACATTTCAGATATTCGTTTTCAAGATAGATCGCACGCCATCGGTGCTCGGCACGCTGGTCGGTTATTTGTTTCCGCAGTGTATAGGGATAGCTAAATCGACCGATCGCGAACTGGTCGAAAGAAGGGTTAGGATCGGGCGCTCCTTCTTCGTATGCCGGAAGATTCAAAACACCTTCCCATACCCGCACCTGAGCCTGAATGGGTATGGCGTTAACGCCAAGGAATAAAAAAAGGAATGTCCATCGCATCGGCATCGCCTCGCAGGGAAACCTTCGCTAACGACGATTCAAGCGAGTTTTTTCTCGATCATGGATTGATACAAGCCTCTACTAAACCTATTCTTCTAGCTCTCCGAGTTTCCTTCCGATGGCTTTTCACGAAGGAATGTGCAGGGGAAATTTTTCCACGACGCGACTGATAATTCCCCCTTCCGACGGGGAATCAGGCTGTAGCCCTTCTTCAAGACAGCGAAAAAAAGCCAGAAGTTGGGCGACGACCACATACACCGTCGGGGTCTCTTCATCGCCAAGCTCGGTTAATCCTCGGCACTCGATGACCTCATCCCCCTCTCTAACCGCAGAATCCGGGATATTCTCTCCGATAATGACTTTGGACAATCCTAGTTTCTTCCGGTCCAATTCTTGCAATAAATCCAGTTCATACGCGCGGATCGTGGAATCGCACGATAAACCGCAAACGATCAGGGTGTCATCCTGCACGTAGCTCATGGGACCATGTCGAAAACCAAGATACGTTTCGCAAAGTGTGGTGACGCGGCCCGCCGTCAGCTCCAGCATCTTCAACGCCGCTTCGCGCGAGGCCGCGAAACGCGACCCACTTCCGAGAAATACCACACGCCGGAAATCTGCGGCAGCAATCTTCGCCAGGACATCGAAGCTAGCGCGGATCAGTTCCTTTGTTATTTGGCTCAGTCTCTCGCACAATTTTCGATATTCATCTGGCCGTTCCAGCATTCCGATGAAGCGCGCCGCCAGCAGCAGGTTGGTGAAACTGCTGGTCATGACCAAGCTTTTGTCCTGAGTCTCGGCGGGAAGCGTGATGACATGTACTTTCTCATGGGCGCGCCACGCTCGTGCTAGACTTCCCTGCTCGTTGCAGGTCACCACGAGGTGCCGAAACTCAGGTTCCGTGCCGAGTAGCAACTCTACAGCCGCGCTACTCTCGGGGCTGTCTCCGGATCTCGCCAAGGAAACAAGCAAGCCAGGTTTTCCCCGAGGCAAAATTTTTCCGCCATACATTAACAGCGCTCCGCCACTGATCGATTCCGTGCAGATCCCCAGCTCATTCTGCAGTTGGAGGCACAGGCATTCGGCGGCATACTCCGAACTGCCAGAACCAGTTAGTGCGAGACTTCGAATTCCTGCCACATCCTTTCTCAGGCCGTCTCGCAAAGCGATCATTCGATCGCAAGTACGCAGCCACGTCCAAGGCTGCTGGCAGATCTCCCGCAGCGTGTGGAAGTATCCAAGCCGTTTTTGTTGCGCTTCCGGCCGGCCAAATAACTCTGCCGCGCTCGCTTGATTCTTCGTGAGCGCACGTTGCCAGTCCGACTGCGTCAACAAAGAGGCACTCTCCATAGAATCTCTATGTCACTTTCCAGCCAGGATGTTCGTGCGCTATCGACCAGGCTGAAGCTCAGGCGTAACGATGTCCAATGGACGATTTTCTCCATCCACAGAACCATGCCAAACGCCCCCGCCGAAGGTTGTGATGTAAACTTTTTTGGAGTCTTCGGGGTCAGGAATGACCCGATGTCCCCATTTGAAGTTAAAGCCGGGTATGCGCGTCCAGCTTTCGCCGCGGTCGCTTGATTTCCATGCGGAGGACTCGAACCCGGAAGCGTAAAGTATTCTTGCGTCGCGCGGGTCTATGGTGACATCGTAGACGTGGCGATCGCGATCGAGCACTTGCGTCCAAGTATCTCCTGCATTCACCGACAAATAGATGCCACCACCTTCACCGTGCTCTCCGTTGTCCCTCGCCCACGCCGCGAGATAGAGTCGATCCGGTGCGCTGGGATCAACTGCCAAGCCGTTCGGAGCATTGCTTCCCTCGGGCATCGTTACTTGGCGCCAGTTTTCCGCTCCATCCGTGGACTTGTAAATCGCGCCATCGCCCTCCGTACCTATGCTCCCATCCTCGGAACGTCGCGCCACCAGCACGTAGAGTGTCCCTCTGCTATCCCTCACAATTCTCCAGGCAAAGGGTTCTTTCTGGGTGATGCCATTGTTTTTCAGCTTCCAGCGCTTGCCCCCGTCCACGCTCTTGTATACACCGCGCCCGAAGGCGGCTACATACAGAACGCGTGCGGTGGGAGGGCTTGTCGGGTCCAAAAGGACATGCGTAGCTGCCGTTTCCTCCATCCCGCCATTCGACTTTGTCCAGCTCCTGCCCCCGTCATCGCTGCGGCATACGCCGCCCCGATAATCCCGAATTCCTTTTCTTCTCCACATCTTTGGTCGCGGTAAATCATGCGTCCAACTGTTCACGCTCCAGATACGCCCCTTCACCTCGGGGTCAAATTCAATCCAGTACGTGGTGTTCATCCATTCCTTCGGCACACCGCGAGTGGAACTAATCCAGGACTGCCCGCCATCTTCGCTGCGGAAAAGGCCAATATCTGTTGTGGAGATGAACTGTCGGCGGTGATCAAAAGGATCAAAGTGGTAGCCGTAGGTGGTCGTTACATCTAGACCCGCACTGACCCATCCGTTTTCGCCGGATTTTCGTGAGTATACGGCGACCCAACTTGCGCCTCCGTCCGTCGTGCGCATTGCTCTTCCCAAATCCGTCCCGTAGCTTATGTTGGCATCCTGCTCCGCCACGGCAAGCGCCAAGGGATTTTCGCCCCAATCCGATCCAAACCGTTCGGTGATCCATGCGTCGTGGATATTCGTGGCGGGCTTGGCGGCGGGATTGCTGTCCTCTTTCCAAATCGGTTGCCAAGTGCGTCCCGCATTCGTAGTCTTGGCAACCCCTAGCCATTTGCTCCTACCCTCTTCCAGTTCTCTATAGGAAACATAGGCCGTGTCCGGATTGCGCAAGCTGGTTGCGATCGCCCGCATTTTTCCACCACCTTGACCCAAGCTGGCCTTTCGCCAAGTTGTTCCTTCGTCATCCGACGCGAAGGCGGATTCGTCGCCGATAATATAAATGAGAGGCTTGCCATCCTTCCTGAATCCCGCAGAGATATCCGTGAAAGTCTTTGCGGAGGGCCCGGAAATCTTCTGCATTCCGGACGAAGTTTTCTTTTCAACGAAATGGGAGCCTGCAATAAGAAGCACACGAGCGTCGCTTGGTGAATAGGGATTGACCCACAGTTTGACAGCCAGTCCTGGCAGATCTTCCTCTTTTGCCCAATCTTGGCCCCCATCACGCGAGATAAAGAGAGCAAACGTCCCATTCCTGCTATTGCCCGCAACAACATAAAAGATCTTGGAATCGGAGGGATCGATGGCCATTGCCGTGATGTCGCTCAGTGGATCCGGCTCCGCAATTAGATCTTCGTCCGAGTGATCCGAGCTCATTTTGATGCCCTTCACAGAGGATGGCTGCGGATAAATCAAGCTCCAAGTCTCGCCCTGGTCTTGGCTGCGCCACAAACCGCTAGATTGCGCATAAATCACCTTCTGATCCAGCGGATCGAAAACAAAGAACCGGACCACGCCGCGTAGATTAAACATGCGCCAAGACTTGCCGGCATCGTGGGTGATATAGGACCCGGTCATGTCGCAACTGACTAAGACGGTATTTGGGTCGTGAGGACTGATAGTTGGATGGAACATTGCCCCACCACCACCGGGGCCAATGATCTTGAAATCACCTGGACGGGAGTAGCCGCTGTCAACCATCATCAGCGCGGCCACGGCTAGTCGAAAGAGAAGAAAGATCATCTATTTCTTTTCTTTGCTTTCGTTACCATTGTTTCGCTTTCTTTTTGGCAGAAAGTTCTGGCTTTGTCAACCCCCTGAAGAATCGCTAGATCTTGACCCGCAGGAGCTGGGCTGCATTCTGATAATAGACTTTCTTCAGTATTCCGTCGGGTAAACCGAGACCGTAAATCCGCCAACGCCCCTGAGGAGGCACGGGTGCGGGTGCATAATCGAAGTATTCGTCTTCGGTTTCAAGAAAGCGGTAGTAGATCTCGTAAAGCTCATCATCGAAGACTTGCTGAGGCGTGTCCGTTCCATGGGGAACGGCATCCGTTCCAAAAAGAATTCGATCCTGATATCTCTCGAAGAACTTTCTGGCCATACGCGGCTGGCGTCCTAGCTCCCCGATCCGCGCACCGAGTTCCACATGCATATTGGGGAAGCGGTCCATGCATTCGCCGACGAAAGGAAGGTTCTCAGCGTCATTGCCCACATGGAGCACGATGAACTGGGTCTTGGGGTGGCGGGCTAGGACGCGGTTACGTGCCTCCAGCAGTTCTGCGTTACTGGGAAAATCGCGGCCATAAAACGACCAGTCTGGATGGTTATTCAATTCCTCGAAGCGCTCATTGAAACGGTCGATGGGTAAGAAGAAAGCCTCCGGATCTGAAATGTGAATCGCTACCGGCATGCCTAGCGATCCGCATGTTTCCCACATAGCATCGAAACGTCGATCGTCAATTTTTACCAATGGGCCCTTCGAGATTCCCTCACGCAAGTAAAGACCCAGGGTCTTAAGAATCTTCAGCCCGCGCGCCCCCGCATGCTGTGCCCGAACAATCTCATCGGCCTGAAATTGGCTGTATCCCGGTTGATTTGTGCGTTCCCACCACGGTTCCGTGAACGTTACGAATCGTTCTGGATAGGGCTGCTGAAACTTCCGAATCGCTTCCTCTAGCCCTTTGCCAGCCCCGCCTGTCAGGTTTACCATCGTCTGGATGTTCTTTCGGTCCATCAGTGGTAGCAACGCTTCCACTGGCGCGAAATACTTCATCGCTTCGCCTATCCCAACTCCGTTGTCGGTCTTGGCGGTAACAGAGAGATGCGTATGAATATCTATGACTGGATAGCGCGAGCGGAGCACCTTCGTCTCAGGGACGTGTAACATGCTGCGCGGTTGAAAGTCCGAGAGCGCGAGCTGCACCGGCTTCCCTGCGCTTCCCGGCTCGACTGGTGGCGACGTTATCGACGTCGTTGGTAATCTGCCTGCCACTAAAAACATTCCCACGTTTTCCAACCAGCGTCTCCGGCCCATTCCATTCATGACCTCTCCAGTCTCATTTGATCACGCCGCCATGCATTTCCTTTTTCGCTCGACTTCTTCTATCTCGTTTACTTTTGCTTGTCAAAGTGGGATAAAGCTCCGGGTTCAGTGGCCGCCTAGGCGAATGCAATGTCGACGATGCAAGTCGTCCTTGAGCAGATCGAAATTCTCAAGGCCCGGAGAACTTACTGATGGTCCTTTGGAAAATCGGAGTTTTGATTGCTGCTCTCGCCGGGACAGCTTTCACTTTGCTTCCCTTTTCGTGCCCTGGCCAGATCGCTGACATGCCGCAACAATCGTATGCCAGCGATGTGCAACTCCAGGCAAAACGATCGCGACTGGATTTCCTGCCGGATGGCGATCTCTCTAAGCCTTTGTGGAGGCATGCCGAGTCAGTAGAATTTGACCATAACGCTTCTGGCAAGTCCCACTACCCGGAGCTTTCGACTCGCGTCGCATCCGTTTGGACCGAAACATATATCTATTTTGTCTTCTGGTGTCGCTACGATTCACTGAATGTCTATGAAGGAGAGGACCCCGCGGTTGAGCGATGGCAACTTTGGGATCGCGACGTGGTAGAAGTCTTTCTGAACCCTCAGCCAGAGCGAGTCGATCACTACTATGAGTTCGAGGTAGCCCCCAATAACCAGTGGGTGGATCTCGAAATCGATAAGACCAAAGAGCCTTTCAATGATGCGTCTTGGAATTCAGGCTTTGAGCACGCAGCACGCATCGACGCCAAGAATCATATTTGGACAACCGAAATGCGCATACCGATCGAGTCGATGAATGTTGGCGCGATACATCCGGACACCAAATGGCGACTGAATTTCTTTCGAGCAGCAGGAAAGGGCGGTGACGAGCGCCGTAAGTTTCTTGCGTGGAGCATCATTCCCGAAGGGAAAACATTTCACGTGCCAACCCGGTTTGGAATCTTGCAGCTTGTGAATTAGCGCGACGCCTTGAAAATCGACTGATGGTGGCAGGGCCCGAGGCGCCGAAAAAAACATTTTGCCTAATGAATATAGGCTCCCGATGGCAGCAGATACTGTATTGGCCAGATCTCCCGTTTCTGCTCTACGATTTCAGACCATTTCAAGACTTTCGCGTCTGTCCGGGGCAGGAGCTCGATGCCGGGTAGCGTCTCCGCAATGGCGCTCGCGAGCGTGTACGCATCGCCTGGAGCAGTTATAGCTACTACTCTTGCACCCAGCTTCTCACGCGCGAATCGGCTGGTGATTTCTGAGTCCTCAATCATTTGCAGAAAATACGGCCTGCCGATCAGGAGAGAGTTGTAAACATGATTTGCCAGGACGCCCGAAATGGAATTGACATAAGCATGATCAAAATCCAACGCACCCAATGCCGGATCATCCGGGGAAACCGCCGTGTACGGCATACGGGTCTCGCCGAGGCCGCGGAAATCAAACGAGACAATATCGTAGCCTTCATCCACATATTTCTTGATTTCAGGCCAGTCTTCGGCGGTCGCTTTGCCGCCTTCACGGAACCACAACAGGAAGGTTCGTTTGTCAGCGGCAGACTTGTGAATGTGCAGTACCGGGATTTCAAGCAGCTTGCTGTGGCGCAGCATATAGCGGTCAATCGACACGCCGTCTGTTCTTGAGCTCTCCATAGCTTCCCAAGTAATCTGCCCTTGCCCGGGCGGGACGCCGGCATATTCGCTCACATGCCAATCTTTCACTCCGCTGTATTTGTCACCGTAATATTCCTTAGCGAGGCTGTTTCCCGGTCCGGTCTTGTGCTCGTCGTAATACTCTCGGATCACCACCATCAAAGATCTTGCGTCGCTGTAATCGAGCATGACCTGCCCTGTTCGAGTGCATTGCAACTCTTTATCCGTGAGTTCCTTTACCGGAGGAAGCCCGTGTCGAACCGGCATCTGATTGAAATGGTCGAGAAAGTCGAGTGCGGCTTCCTGATTCTCCGATGAGAATTGATGCGGGTGATAGCCTTCGACCAGCGCAATTCGGTCTCCGTGGTCGAAACGCTCGTACAGCCTTCGCACTTCCCGGACGGTCTTGCGCGTGCCTTCGATGGGGAAAAAATCGAGTACCGCGGCAGCCACCAATACCGGCCGGGGATACATCAGCATCAGCAACCCGGGATGGTCCGCACCATTTGAAATCATGCCAAACAAATCCTGCTCGGGATCGCTGTCGGGGTCGGCAAAAATGCGGTTATAAATCCTCATAGGCAAGGCGCTGATATAACACGAAGGCACGGCCACTTTAATACGTTCATCGAGAGCGGCAATCAGAGTAGCCTGAAAGCCACCGCCGCTCGTCCCGGTGATGCTGATTCGCTCGCCGTCAACTTCAGGACGGGTGAGCAGATAATCGACCGCGCGGATGCCATCCCATATCTCCCATCTGGCAAGATTCGCTCCGGCCAGATAGGCCAGGTTCCCTATCACCGCGTGTTCGCCACAGACCAGGTTATAGCGGCTCTTACCTGCAGACGCATCCCAGAACTGGCTGCGTTCACCCTGCCCAACGGGATCCCAGGAGATCACCACATATCCTCGCCCCGCCAACCTTTGACTTAGCGATTGATAGTGGAATTTTCCATCAGGTGCGTGCCCCGCAGGCACCAGCACAGCAGGATGCTTCTTGGAGTGATCATCCGGCACGTAAACGAGCGCAGTGACATAGACGCCTGGCAAACTTTGAAAGATCAGTTTTTCGACGGAGAACCCATCCATCGGAATCCTGCCGGTGACGCGCGGATGCAGATCCGTTTTTACCGCCGGCAAGCCCCCGATCATTTGTTGGAGCTTTTGCCGCAGTTCGTCTTGCGTTTTTAGCAATTCTCTCTGGTCATGGATGGCATCCCAGGCTTTTTGGCGATCGTCATCTTCGCGCCACGCCTGCTCCGCTTGATACTGCAGAAAAGGTGTTATGCGTGGTCCCGGCGACAAGGGCTGTTCACGGACACGGAAAGACTGCGGCCGCGGATCTTCCGCGGCTGGCGCGCACAAGGCAATCGCCCCGGCCAGCGCGGCCATGATGCATGGCCGGATCGTCCTTCCTCTTTGCAGCATTTGTGTACTCAAGTAATCGCACTCTTCCGCAACCGCACCGAAACGTGAAATAACTCACTGCGCTTTTACTGTGAGCGAACCCATGTTATACCAGCCGTCGTCTTGCCGGCCTTCGACGGCGAACCGAATCGCCGGCTGCCCGCTCCATGGATCTAGCATCGCGACGCGAAAATTGTAGGTGCCCTCGGCCAGATTTTCCGGAACATACAGCGTGCCGTCGAACACCGCGTCTCCGGGAAGCCATTTCCGAACGTCCACTGGGACTCGAATGATGGTCGCGCTCTTGGAAGATCGCAGCTCAACGGCCAGCGAGAATTCTCTGTAAATGGGAGCAACTCCAGCGTTCAGCCACCACATATGAATCGGCATCATCGAGCCGGCGTTAACCGCCTTTGGGTATTCCAATCGCCGCAAAATAAAACGGTACCCCATCTTCTTCTGAAAGCTTTCGAATTGACTTCTCCATTCAGACGGAATCGGCGCGGACTTTATGTTCACGGAGCTCACATGCCAGCGCAGTGCTTGCTCCAATATATAGTCAAGGTCGTAGCCTTTCTCCTTCCAACCGGCAACCGTGAAGCACACTTCCAGTGAGACCGGCTTGCGCTGCCAAGCGTCCTGAATGCCGGCACGCACCACCTGCTGTGGGTACACTTCAAGCATTTCCGCCGGAAAATATTCATTGTCCGAGTTTGTGCGCATGTCCCCCAGACAATCCAGCCTCCATCCCGCGCCATGTTCCGTGCCATACGTGAGCGCCTGTTGCTCATCAAAGTTCATCAGCAACGGCGTGCGCTGAAAGGCATTCAGCCAAATATCGATAAGCTCCTTTTGATTGGGAAATGGCGGCATGTACGGGCTCCAGCCCTCTCCCCAATAGCCCACGGAAGAAATGTCTACGCTATCCAGATAGGGGTTCCCGTCGTAGCGTTTTCCCGCCTCAGCGACGAGCTCGCTCCAGTACTTGAGATACAGCGGATCGCTAAAATCCGGCTGCCAGATTTCTCCGTCCTTGTCCGTCGGTTTATTGGCACGCCGCGCGCCCAAGTTCCGATACCAGGCAGGGAGCGGATCCTGGTTCGAGTATGGCATTAGGCGAATGGCGAGAGTTTGTCCATGCGCTCGAGCTTCCTCCAATGCAAGATCTACGATCCCCCAATGAAACTTGCCAGGCTCCGGCTCAAGGACGTTCCAATACCAGCGGCAATACGAGATGGAAGTCTCCGGAAAATCCGGCTTCGTGGGCGCTTGCGGCAGCTTCGTGACTGGCCCGACTTCGGACCACTTCAATGGAGGATTCGTCGCTTGGCCGTTGAACCTCTGAAAAGTTGTAATGCCCATTCCGGGATTTACCAGTACATCGTGAATTTCCTTAGGTCGGACGACGACGATGTCCGATTGTGCAATTCCTTGATGCCCCGTTGCCAGTGTCAGGAGAATCCAGAAGCAACAATTTCTGGCAATCACGATTGATCGTGAGCTGCAGTGCGCGCGAAACCTAATTTCGGCCCGTGATCGAAACATCTTAGATTCTCCAATACCAGACTGTGAATGAACGCTGCTTCGACTGATGGACGATTTCTTCAAATTAGGAATTGATCTGCTCTATTAATCCGGGAGCGCAAATGCCACCAGCGTATCGGACACTTTCCCTCTAAAATATCCGCCGCCTCCGGCTGCAATCACAACGAATTGCTTGCCGGTTTTCTTGCCCATGTATGTTATAGGCGTGGCGTGCGCACTTGCTTCAAGCGTGGCAGCCCACAATTGCTCTCCGGTCT